>VGEO01000013.1 GCA_016869275.1 Alphaproteobacteria bacterium
GGGTATGCCCGGGTAGCTCAGATGGTAGAGCAGCGGACTGAAAATCCGTGTGTCGCTGGTTCAATTCCGGCCCCGGGCACCATTCTCACGCGCGTTTGCGTTCAGCCGCCGGCCGGTCTCCCGACTGAACCAGGCGCCGGGCGGCGCCGAGACGGGGCCCGAGCGCCGTCGCCATCGCGTCCGCGACGAGAAGCAAGGAGTCGAACTCCCCGTTCGCCTGCTCGAACCTGGTCATTTCGCCATCAGGCTCGGCAGCCAGAGCGCGATCGACGGGAAGGCAAGCAACATCAGGACAATCAGAACGTTGCAGCCGAGATAAGGTACGGCGGAACGCACGACCTCCTCGAACCGGGTTCCCCGCGGCGCCACGGCTTGCATGACGAAAAGCTGTAGGCCGAACGGAGGTGTGAGACCGCCCATCTCGATTCCGAGCAGCATAACGACACCGAACCAAACCGGGTCGTAACCGATCGCTTTGATGAGCGGCATGAATACCGGGAGCGTAATCAGGAGAATCGACACACCGTCGATGAAGCAGCCGAGGATCAGGATGATCCCGAACATCGCCAGCACAAGGACCAGCGGCGCCAATTCGAACCCGGTCGCCCACTTGATGATTCCCGTGGTCGCGCCGGAGAAAGCAAAAATCTGGCTGAACGTCGTCGAAGCCAGGATGATGAACAGCACCATCACCGTGACCTTGAGGGTGCCGAGCATCGACTTGCGCACAAGCGCCCACGTGAAGCGGCCGTATATCGCCGCCAGCAGGAACGCGCCGAACACGCCGAAGGCCGCGGCCTCCGTCGGGGTGGCAAGTCCAAGCATCATGAAGCCGATGACAAAAAAGATGACGATCCCCATCGGCAGCACGTTGATCGCGACGCCCCGCAGGCGCTGGCCGAGCGGCACCGGATCGACATCGTAGGGTGGCGCGGCGGTCGGATCGATCCGCACCTGGATGAAGATCAAGACGACGTACGTGGCGGCGAGAATGAGCCCAGGCATGATGCCGGCGATCAGCAACGCGCTGATGTTGATCTCGGCCAGGCTCCCGAGCAGCACCGCCAGCGCCGACGGCGGAATCAGGATCGCTAAACCGGCGCTTCCTTGGATCGGCCCCATCGCCATATGCAGTTTGTAACCGCGCTTTACCATCTCGGGGACCATCAGCGAACCCATCATCGCGGTGTTCGCCATCGCCGATCCCGAGAGCGCGGCGAAGATCGTGCCGCTGGCGACCGAAACATACGAGAGACGGCCGCGGACGCGTCCGAACAACGCGTCGAGCGAGTCGAACACGCGCCCGGCGATTCCGGTGTGGAAGAAGACTTCGCCCATCATGATGAAGAGAGGAACGGTCACGAGCAGAAAGCTCGAAAGCGCGTCGGAGGCATTGTCGACCAGCTGCTCGATGCCGATGAAGCCGCCCAAAAAAATAAAAACGCCGATCATGTTGGCGGCCATGAACGCGATCGCCACCGGAAGCCCGAGCGCCATCATGAAGAGGACGAGCCCTAGCATCAGGGCCCCGGCCCAGTACCACTCCATGACCACGGCTAGATGCCCTTATCCGGAATCGGAACGTCGGAATCTTCGTAGATCGTGCCGCGTCCCATCAATAGTCGGACGAAACCGATCGCGAGCAAGAGGAACGAAAGCCCAACCGGGAAAATCAGCCACTGCTTGTAAACCTTGAAGGCGCGCAGCTCCCATTCGCCCCAATTGGTGTGCATCGCCTTCACGGCAAACACGACGACAATCAGCGAAACAACGAGCCCGATCGTGTAGGCGACCCTGGCGAAGACCGCTTTACCGCGCGGTCCGAACCGGCCGCGAACGAACTCGATACAGACATGGCCTTTTTCGCGCAGCAGCCACGGCGCCGCGAGCGTGCCGATGAACAACATCGAGTACTCGGTTAACGCAAACGCGGCGTTCGCGGTCGTGCCCATGAACACGCCCACCGCCCGCAGCGAAACGATGACGATGATCGAAACGAAGACCAGGAAAAGCGCGGCCCCCGCGAGAAACGCGAGCGCTTCGATCAGGCGATCGTAGGCGCGAAAGAACATGCCCAGTCGAGGCGCCGGGGCGGGACGAGCCCGCCCCGGACGCCGCAACGATCGCGACGATCAGCTGCCCGAGAACTGACCCACCGGGCGCGACGAGTCGTGGAACACCTTCTTGAGCTGCTCGACCTGTGCCGCCGGCATGCCGAGCTTCTCCATGCTCTTCCAGTGATTGTCCTGGAACGCGTTGAGATAGCGTTTGGCGCCTTCGCCGGTGAGCGTATAGACCTCGACGCCTTCGGCCTTCATCCGATCGAGTTCGCGCTTTTCTTCGTCCTCGAAGAACTTGTGAGCGACGGCCTCGTTCTTCACCACCGTATCGCCCAGGCACTTTTTCTGGTCTGCATTGAGCGCGTTCCACTTATCGAGGTTCATCACGATGATGTTGCCACCCTGCATGAAGTACGGGTGGATGCGGTGCCTGACGAACTTCGTCCAGCCCGCGTCGACCATCGAGTTGTTGACCCAACCGATACCTTCGATTACGCCGCGTTCGAGCGCGGCGAATATTTCGGCTTGGAAGATCGACACGATATTGATCCCCATGGCCTCGTAGAACGCCTTGTAGGTGGCGGTGCCGCGGAGCGTCGTGCCCTTCAAATCGATGCCGCCATCCGCCGTGAGCTTCGGCTTGTTGCGCAGCATGATCACGAACTTGTAGCCCGATCCGTACTCGGCCAGGTACTTGGCGCCGACTTTCTGCTGGAACGCGGTGTCGAGCAGTTCGACCGCGCCATCGCGACGCTGTTCGACTGCGGTCTTGTTGCTGCCGTAGAGCGCTTCGAGCTCGGGAACCTGACCCTGGTAGTAGCCCGCCGCGCCGGCATAGAAGTCGACGATGCCGCGTTTGATCGCACTCATCTGCTGGTTGGTCGGGATCGCCTCAGGTCCGCCCTTGATCTCGATCTTGACTTTGCCTTTGCAGACGTTGTTGACCTCTTCGATCATCCGTCGCGCCGGCACGTTGATGTTGACGTCGAGCGGGATCGAAAAGATCGCCTGAAGCGTCGTTTCCTGCGCCACGCCGGGCGCAACGCCGGTAGCACCGACGAACGCCGCGACTGCGGCGGCAGACACAATCACCGTACGAAACATCATGGTCGCCTCCCCTTTCTGGTTATTGTCGTTCAGTTCATCGCGTAACCAAGCTCATAGTGGACATAGATGCCGTCGAAATAGAACCAACGCATCCGCGCGCTCTCGCGCGCCCAATGAATGGCGCGGTCTTTGCGCGCGCGCGTATCGCAATACTTCTGCAACGCTTCGAAAGCGCGGCTCGAATGTTCGATGTCGACGCCCGAGTGCAGAATGAAGTGTTCGATGTCGTGCTCGGAGAAGCCATATTTCTCGATCAGGATGGCGATCTTGTCTTTGTACAGCCCGGTCGACTGAAACTCGGACCCGACGTGGAGTGCGGCGACCCCAGCCTCCCATGGTTCGTTCTTGGCGACGTCAAGTTCCCAATTGAGCCACGACTCCGTCGTCGGCAGTCCGCGCCCTTTCTTCACCGCCTCACTCGATCCGCCGCAAGCGTCGATGAAGCGAAGAAAAAGCGGTGGGTGCGGCTTCACCGGATCCATTTCCTCGGCATAATTTTCGATCTCCATATTGATGACGTCGGGCGGCGCCTTGGCCGCAATATGGAAGAACGCCGGGTATAGGTTGGACACCCAGTGATAGCCCTCAGTCGCCAAACCTTGGAGGCAACGCTTGGAAATCTCGGCACGGGACCATTTCTGCGACAGCGGATGTTTCGAGCAGTGCCGATCCTCCACCGCATCGATCAGTGCCCTACGAAACTCCGACACGCCGCTCATCGCGCCCTCACCGACTGGACCGTGCTCGTCAATCCAATTCTGCTCTGTTTCCTTCCCTGCCAACAGTCTTTTTTCTTGGCAATTGACGTACCGTCGACGCGGCGGCCAAGATGACGGCCGTTCGACCAGCTCGTGGCGGGGGATCATCGTGAAACCGGCGAAGTTTTCGCACTACGCACCCGAGTCGATCCCCGAGATTGCGGCGTTGCTCGATCAATATGGCGACGACGCCCGTCCTCTGGCCGGCGGTCAGAGCCTCGTGCCACTCATGAATATGCGGGTCGCGCGCCCCGTTGTTCTGGTCGACCTGAACCGCTGTCGTGCGCTCGACTATGTGCGCGAAGACGCAGATCATCTCGCGATCGGCGCGATGGTTCGCCAATCCGCGGGCGAACGCACACCTGCGATCCGCGTCCATGCCCCGCTTCTCGCCGAAACGCTGCGTTTCACCGGCCCCAGAACGGTTCGAAACCGCGCTACCATCGGTGGCAGCATCGCTCACGCCGATCCGGTTGCGGAGCTGCCGGGCGCTGCGATTGCGCTCGATGCGACGATCATTGTCGAGAGCGCCAAAGGCGTACGGACCATCCCGGCGGCCGCTTTCTTCATCGCCCAACTGACGACGGCGGTGGAGCCGGGCGAATTCGTTCGCGAGATACGCGTTCCCAAAGCCCCGACCGGTTCACGCTATGCCTTCGTCGAATCGGGTGCGCGGCAGGAGGGTGTGGCGATCGCCGGTGTCGCAGCGCATCTCACGATGACGGGCGACCGCTGTACGGGCGCACGGGTCGTCGCGATCGGCGTCGGCCCCGTCCCGGCGCGGCTTACCGCCGTCGAAGCCGCCATCATCGGCCAGAGCCTGAAGGCCGAGCGCATGGCGAAGGCAGCGTCCGACGCGCCGGCCAACATCGATCCGATCGACGACATCCACGCGAGCGCACACTACCGGCGACGCCTCATCGTAACGCTCGCCGAGCGCGCGCTCGCGCGGGCAGCGAGCCGCCAGGCCGCCTGAGCCGCATGTCCCCATCCGCGACCGCATCCATCGGGCGCGCGGCGCCGCGTCGCATCGAGGATGTGCGCCTCCTCGACGTTCCCGATAGGGAGGTCGCACCCTTTGAAGCCCCGTTGCCCGAACCGGGCGCTACCAGCCCCAACCGAGACGCCTGATGTCCCAAGAACCGCGACGGATCCGCGTGACCGTGAACGGCCGAGCGTACGAACGCACGGTCGAACCTCGGCTTCTCCTGGTCGACTTTCTCCGCCATGAGATCGGCTTGACCGGCACCCATGTCGGTTGCGCGCATGGCGTCTGCGGCGCCTGCACCGTGATCATGGACGGCGCGACGGCACGGAGTTGCATCACCTTCGCTGTGCAGGCCGACGGCGCGACCATACGCACGGTCGAAGGCTTGGCGGAGAACGGCCGCCTCAATGCGGTACAACAGGCGTTCCATGAGAACCATGCGCTGCAATGCGGCTACTGTACGGCGGGTTTTTTAGTGACGGTGACCGAGTTTCTCGACGAGAACCCGAACCCCAGCGATAGTGAAATCCGACATGCGCTTTCGGGCAATCTCTGCCGTTGTACCGGCTACGTGAACATCGTCCGGGCGGTCCGCGCGGCCGCTGAAAAGCGCCGCGCTGCCGCCGATTCGGGAATGGCGCGATGAACAAACCGCTCGGTAAGGGCTACATTGGCGAGCCGCTGCCGCGGGTGGAGGATGAGCCGCTCCTCAAGGGGCTCGGCGCCTTCGTCGACGACGTCACCACGCCAACGAATACGCTGCACCTGGGGTTCGTCCGGAGCCCGCACGCGCACGCCCGCGTCCGTTCGATCGATGTCGGCGCCGCCAAGGCGCTCGCCGGCGTGGTCGACGTGCTGAGTGGCGCCGACCTCGCCGACATCATCAAGCCGGTGCAGGTCGATCCTGATAAGCCCGAATTCAAAGTAACCCAGCGGCGGGTCGCGACGCTCGACAAGGTACGATTCGTCGGCGACACGGTCGCCGTCGTGATCGCCGAGAGCCCCTATGTCGCCGACGACGCCGTCGAACTGGTTCAGGTCGCCTACGAGATCTTGCCCGCCGTCGTCGACCCCGATGAGGCGTTGGCGCCCAACGCGCCCAAGGTGCACGAGTCGATCGCCGACAATGTGATCTACGAGAATGCCCAGAGCACGCCGGGATTCGACGCCGCATTCGACGCCGCACCGCTCCACTACGAGCGAACGTTCAGGACTAGCCGGATTGCCGTCACGTCGATGGAATCGCGCGGTTGCTTGGCCGTCTTTGACCGCGGTTTGGGTCAGCTCACGTTTTGGACTTCGACCCAGGTGCCGCACATCATTCGTCACGCGCTCTCGGAGTTCCTCGATTGGCCGGACTCGAAAATTCGCGTGATCGCGCCGGATGTCGGCGGCGGTTTCGGCATGAAGGCGTATCTTTATGCCGAGGAACTCATCGCCGCAGGGCTCGCGCTTCGCTACCGCGCGAGTTTCAAGTGGATCCAGGATCGCGCCGACGACTTCCTCACCTCGAACCACGCGCGCGATCAAATCTACAAGATGTCATACGCCGTCGAGCGCGACGGCCGCATCCAGGCGATCAAGGCCGAGATCATGGTCAACATCGGCGCCTACGCGTCGTATCCCATGGGTTCGAGCCTTGAGGCGAACGGCGGTCCACGCAACATGCCGGGTCCGTATCGTTTCGCGCATTTCTCTTTTCATACGCGAGCCATTGCAACCAACACCTGCCCGACGGGCGCCTTCCGCGGCGTCTCTGCGCCATCGGCCTTCTTCGCGGTCGAGGGAATGCTCGACACGATTGCCATGGACCTGGGTCTCGACCCGGTGGAATTGCGGCGGCGCAACCTGGTGACTGAGTTTCCGTATACCAACGCGATGGGCCAGCGTTACGACACCGGTAGCAACGGCGAGTGCCTCGAGACGGCGCTCACGCGAGCCGACTATGTCGCCTACCGCAAGGCGCAACCGGCTTCGCGCCTGGTGAACGGCAAATACCGGGGGGTCGGCGTCGCGACCGTCACCGAGCAGACCGGACAGGGCGCCTCGCGCTACAAGGCGCGCGGCCTTTATCGCGTACCGGGATTCGATTCGGCGTTGGTCAGGATCGAACCGACCGGCAAGGTAAGCGCGTTCGTGAGCCAAGCCGCGCAGGGTCAAGGCCACCTGACCACCTGGGCGCAGGTCGTGGCGCAGCAGCTCGGCGTCAACGCCGCCGACGTCACGGTCCATCAGGCCGACACGGCAGCGGTCCCGTTCGGCTCGGGCACCTTCGCAAGCCGCGGCGCGATCCTCGCGGGCGGGGCGATCATCCGGGCGACCGATCAGATCCGCGCCAAGGTGAAACGGATCGCGGCTGATCTGCTCGAAGCGAGCGAGACCGACATCGAGATCGGCGATAGCCACGCTTTCGTCACCGGCGCACCCAAGCTCCGCGTTCCGATCGCCGACATCGCGGCGATCGCGTACTCCCTCGATGCCCGGCTCATCCCGGAAGGCGTCGAACACGGTCTTGAGGCGATCGGACACTACGATCCGCCGACCGCGACCGTATCGAACGCGACCCACATCGCCTTCGTTGCTATCGACCCCGGCACCGGCTTGATCGAAGTCGAGCGCTACGTGGTCGCCCACGATTGCGGCCGGGTGATCAACCCGCCGATCGTCGATGGTCAAGTCCACGGTGCGATCGGAAACGGTTTGGGCCAAGTGCTGAGCGAGGCGCTGATTTATGACGGCCGCGGTCAGCTCCTGACCACGACGCTCCTCGACTATCACTTGCCGACGGCGCTCGACATGCCGGCAATCGAGCTCGACCACATGGAAACCCCCTCCGAAATTTCCTTGGGTGGCTTCAAGGGGGTCGGCGAAGGCGGCGTGATCGGTTCCGTCCCCGCCCTTGCCGGCGCGGTACGCGACGCGCTGGCCCCGCTAGGCGTCGAGATAAATCGCCTGCCGCTTACCCCGGCTTATGTGCTCAGCCTGATCGAGTCAGCGAAAACAAGAACAAGAAGCTGAATCAAGACCTCCAACACCGAAACACGCCGTTCCGCGTAACACATTGACAGTTTCCCGCTCACGGGACCCTACTTACGGCGAAACACTGGGGAAGACGCCATGGCCAAGAAGAAGTCACCGTTCCGCCGCGCACTCGAAGCCGCCGTGCTTGAACGCCACTGCGCCCACCACCCGATGACACAGAAATGGGTCAAGGGCGAATTGGGGCGCAAAGCGCTGATGGGTTGGGCCGTCGAGCACTATCACTGGATCAACGGCTTCCTCGCGACAAATTTCATGATCTGCGCGAAAGCGCCACGCGATGTCGTCGCACATGAACTCGAAAACTTCGTTGAAGAGGCTGACGACAAACGCCCTCACATCGAGATCGTACTCAAGTTCGCCAAGGCGAATGGCGCCAATCTTGACAAAGTGCGCAAGGGCCGCGGCCTGCCGACGACGCGTTCCTGGCGGAATTGGCTGATCAATTGCGCCAACCACGAGCACTGGATTGCAGCGGTCGCGGCGCTGCGCATCGGCACCGAATCGCAGTCGCCGCTTCTCTATAGCACCGTGCTGCCGGCGCTGCGGAAGCACTACAAGTTCAAAGAAGACGACATCGAGCACTTCTGGTTGCACGTCGAAGCCGATACTGACCACGGCGATGCCGGCTTCGAGATCCTCGAACGCCATTGTAAGACGCGTGAACTCAAGGACATGGCAGTCGCTTTCGCGCGCGAGAGTGCTCAGATGCGCTGGTTTTATTTTGACGGCATCCATCTGCACTACGAGATGGGTTACCCTCTCATCACCGACCGCAATCGCTTCTGAACCGTCGCGGCCGGGCCGTCGACCGCCCTTATTCGCCCGGCGCGGCCGACCCCAGGCGGCGCCGTTCTAGGCGGCGTTGACCGGGATTTTTTGTCCTTCTACCATCGCACACTGCTTCGAGGGAGGATCAAAATGTCGTTTGCGCAGGACTTGCAAGCCGCCGTCGACCGCAAACATCAAGCTAAGCATCCGCTGATCGACAAATGGGCCAAGGGCGAGGTTAAGGCCGAGACCGTCCATGGAGCGATTCGCGAAATTTGGTACTGGATCAGCAACCTCATTCCCGAAGGCTTCTTCAGCATCGCGGCGCGCGCGCCGCAAGAAGTCGTCGAGATGGAGATGGAGAATTACGCCGAGGAGCTCGACCCGGCTAACCCGCATCCAGCACTGATCCTCCGTTTCGCCAAAGCATGTGGCATCTCGAAGGAAGAACTCGACGCCGGTCGCGGCCTGCCGACGACCGAAGCGTGGCTGAACTGGGAACTTAATGTCGCGCGGGAGAAGCCCTGGATCGCCGGTGTCGCCGGGATCCACATTGCTTCGGAAGCGCAAGAACCCGTGCTCTTCAACCGGCTGCTGCCAGCGCTCCGGAACACCTACAAATTCAAGGAGCACGACCTCGAATTCTGGTGGCTGCACGCCTCGGCCGACATCGAGCATGGCGGCCGCGCGTTCAAGATTCTCGAAGAGCATTGCAAGACCGACGCCGAGAAAGAAATGGCGATCCACTATGCCGGTGAGGGCGCCCGCATGAAGTGGATGTTCTGGGACGGCATCAACCTCCACTACGAACTCGGTTACAAACTGCAATAACCGCACGCACGCCGGGGCAACGGCGGGCGCTAACGCTCTTACCCGACTTGGGGCATGACCTTGGTCGCGAGCAGTTCCATGGATTTGGCAACGATCTCGTGCTCGAGCCCCCCAGGGCTCATGTTCGAGAGGATATAGTCGACCTTGCACTCGTCGCGCAGCCACTTGAGGCGATCGGCGACGTAATTGGCGTCGCCGACCCACATCAGGTCTTCGTTGACTACCCGCTCGAAGGTGAGCGAGCGGATGTAGGCCGCGAGTTGCTCCTGAAACTTGAAGCGCGGCGGATAAACCTCGCCGGGCCTGAGCGTGAACATGTCGGCGAAGTCGGTGATGAGCCACTCGATCGCGTGGCGCACCTGCTTGCGCACCCCCTCGGTGGTGTCGCCGACGATAATGAGCGGATGGGCGCAGCGGCGCATGTCGTGGCGACCGGCCGCCCGCATCGCGTCGTCGAGATAACCGAAGTTCTTCTTGACGCTGGCGAGCGGGCTGAACGAAGCACCGACCATCGGCGTAATGCCGCGGTTGACGGCCCGCGCCATCGTCTCGGCGGTCAGCGTCGGCGTCCAGAGCGGCGGATGCGGCCGCTGCACCGGCACCGGATTCACCGCGAGTTCGGGCACCTGGTAGTACTTCCCTTGGTAAGAAAACGGTTTGCCGGTCCACGCCTTCAAGATGATCTCGAGGCACTCCTCGTGCCGTGGCTGGGACTCTTCCCAGTCGAGCCCATAACCGTCAAACTCGATTTTGAAGGCGCCACGGCCGACGCCAAATTCGAGCCGCCCGTCGGAGAGGATGTCGAGCGTCGCGTAGTCCTGCGCGGTCTCGAGCGGGTTGTGCCACGGCAGCACCGAGACCGCCGTTCCGATGCGCACGCGCTTGGTGCGGGCGGCGATGTTGGCCAGCGTCACGACCGGCGACGGCCGGCCATGCTCGCAAAACGCATGCTCGGCATAGAAAACGCCGTGAAAGCCGAAACGGTCGGCGATTTCTGCCTCGGCGAGGCGACCGCGATACACCGCGTTGTAGTCTTGTCCGGCTCGGGCCTGAAGGTTGACGAAGACCGAAAACTGCATCGCGCACTCCCCCAACGCACAATGACAAAACGAAGACGCTACGGCCGATCCACCAGCCGGCCGGTTTCGACCACCGGCTCGCCATCGAGCGCGACCGTGCAGTGGCGCATCGGCAGGTCGAAGTGGCACGCCGTATGGCGATTGGCGGCGTAGTTGGGACCGGTCGAGATCAAGAAATTACCCGCAAAGCAGCGGCCGTCGACGCCGGCCGCCTCGCCCTTTGGGTAAAACGCCAGCGCGTCCCACAGCGCACGCTCGTGCAAGCCCCAGCCGACATGCGAGATGCCGTAAGCGTTCGGATCGCCCCATCGCGCGAAGTAGTCGCGCATCAATTCGGCATCCACGCCGTCGCCTTCGATCTCGGCGACGAACCCGCCCTTGAAGCGGAGCGTTACCGGACGGTCGACGTAGCGGTAGAACGGATAGACGATGTCGCCTGGCGCCAGCACGACATCGCCTTCGATCTCGGCCGAGGGCGGATAAACCAGCACGGCGCCGATCGCCCACGTCGCCGATGAGCCGGGCTTGTCGCAGAATCCGGGTGAACCGCGCACCGCCGCCCCGGCCAGATCGACGCGCAAGTTCGTGCCGGCCGCCGACGTCACCGTCATCGTCTTCGCGCGTCCCAAGCGCTCCGCGGCGCGTGCAATCCGCGCCGTTCGCTCGGCGGTCGGCAGCAATCGCGCAAGGGCGTCTGGCGGCTCGCGCACGAGGAGCACGCGCGCACCGCCCTTTTGAATAGCGGCGCGCTGCTTCGAGTGGATCAGGCCGTCAAGCGTGAGATCAACGATGAAATCGACCGCGCTCAACACTCCGGTCACTTCGGGAAGGTCATCGAGGATCGTCGAGCTCGCATTGCCGCGGTTGATCGCGGCGATCGCGCCGACCTCGCCGGCATGCGACGGCAGCACGATCCGGAACGGCCGCGCACCGAGCGCCGACGCGGCGGCTTGCGCGGCCTCGGCATAGGTTTCGCGCGACTCGGGCTCGGTCAGCACCGCGACGCTCTCCCCGCCAACAACCTTGCACCACGCGAATTGCTTCAAGAAAAGCGCGGCCAATGCCGGATCGCTATTCACCACCCAAACCTCCTAAACCGCGTCGAAAAAGCTCGCGACGACACGATTGAATTCGGCCGGCGCTTCGCGAAAGGCGAAGTGGCCGGCGCGGTTGGCGACGTGAAGCGACACCGGCGCACAGCGATCCGAAAGCCGTTCGAATACTTCGAGCCCCATCGGATCGAACGGCGCCGAAGGATCGTTCTTGCCCCAATAGATGAGTGTCGGGGTACGGTATCGGCCGGCCTCGATCGCCGCGTAGAGTTCCGCTTTCTCGGCAGCGAAATCGGGTTCGAATACGCGCGCGGCGGTCGCCGCGAGGGCGGCGCGCGCCTCACCGGACTTCGGCAAATGCCACACCGTGTGCCAAGCTTCGACCCACGCCTCGTCGATGTGCGTGCCCGGCATACACATCGCTTCAGTGCGATAGCGCACCCACGCCGGCGATCCGACCGGGTGCGTCGCCTTAGCCCGCACGTCGCGACTGAACTGGGGGTCTGCGGCGACGCCTTTGACCAGGGACGCGCTATTGCAGAGCACGAACGCGCGCACTAGGTCGGGACGCGCCAACGCGAGCGCGATGCCATTGTAGGCGCCGCGCGACTGGCCGATCAGGTACGCGTCCTTCAGCCCCAGCGCGTCGATGAACGCGATCGCGTGCGCCGTCATGCGACGCACCGTGTAGCCGTCGGCCTCGGGCGGATTGTCGGTATAGCCGTGGCCGATCTTGTCGTAGGCGATAACCCGGTAACGTTCGGCGAGCGGTTCGATATTGCGCACGAAGATATCGAGCGACGATCCGGTGCCGAACGCGCCGCCGTGAATCATCACCAACGGCGCGCCGGCACCGGCTTCGACGTAGCGCGTCCGCACGCCGGCAACATCGACGTACTTCGCGTTCGCCATCGGCGCCGCTTCACATCTCGACGAACGTCAGTTGCCCCATCGGATCAACCGGCCGTTGTCGCCCAACTGCACCAGGATCGGGTCCGAGCGGTAGACGTCGGGCAGGTCCTGGGTACGATAAGTGATCGTGCCGCTGATCGTTTCGACGTTCTTCAAGGTCAGGAACGAATCGGCGATCGCCTTGCGATCCATCGACACCGCGGCATTGAGCGCCTTGGCCAGCACCTTGACCGCATCGTACGTCGCAGTCTCGAAAGGATCGGGATCGGCCGCGGCCTCGCCGGTGTGTTTGCGCCAGCGGGCAATCCAATCCTGCACGATCGGCCGCGGGTCCGAGGACGTGTAGATCGACGAGCCGATCGCGCCTTTGCCGTGCCCCTGGCTCAGATTCCAAAAGTCGCGGCCGGCGATCGTATACCCGGTGTCGGCGATCTGAGTCGTGAGGCCGCGTTCGCGAAGCTGCAGCGCCACTTTACCGCCATCGTCCGAGAGATGGCTGAGAATGACGACATCTGGCTTCGCGGCATTGACCGCTGCGACCTGCGAGGCGAAGTTGGTTTCGCCCGTTTTCGAGCCGACGTCGACCACGAGCTTGATGCCCTGCTCGTCGAGTATCTTGCGGGCAAGCTTGGCGTTATGAACCGCGAAATCGTTGTCGATGGCAACCGAAAGCGCCGCCGTCTTGACGCCCAATTTATCCTTGAGTTTCTGGTAGAGCACCGGAAGAACAAGGTTGGTTGCCGGCAGGTAGCGGTAGATCCACTTGCCTTGATCGGGATAGACCCAATCGCCGCCCGACGATGCGGCGAAGGTCACTAGATTGCATTCCTTGGCGTACTCGTAGATCGCGAACAATTGTCGCGAGGAGAAATTCGCCCAAAACAGCGGCACCGACGGGTCGGTACAGGCGCGCCGATACTCAGCGACAATGCCTTGCGCCTCGGAACGCGCATCGACTTTGTAAAACTCGATCTTGTGACCGCCACGAATACCGCCGGCGGCGTTGATTTCCTCCGCTGCAAGCTGGCCGCCGCGCCAGAGCCGCTCACCGAACGCGGACTGCTGGCCTGTAAAATTGGTCGAGAACGGAATGCGGATGACTTTTTCCTGCGCATCGGCCGCACCTGCGCCGAGCGCCGCAGCCAAGACAAGGCCGACGACGAGTGTTTTCATGAAGCTCCTCCCCTGTAACCGCGCCATCCAATCGGTGGCAACGGCGCCACCTGTCATCATAGTAGGTCATGCTCTCCGCAGCGCTAGCTAATTGCGAGACATGAGGCGGAGGACGTGGAGGGCGGCTGCCCTGCCCGCCGACGCGGCGGAGCCAGTCTGCCGCCAAGACTGCGACCGTCGGCGGCCCGCTCGCAGCCGCCGGCCGGCCTCCCGACTGAACCGCACGCTTCGATAAGTCGAATCAATCCACCCGCCACACCCCGACCGGCTCGGCGTAGCCTTTGACCGGAGCCTCCAAGCGCCGGGCGGCGCCGAGCCGGGGCCCGAGCGCCGCCGCCATCGCATCCGAGACCAGGAGCCGCGAGCCCAACTCCTTGTTCAGCTGCTCGATCCGCGCCGCCAGGTTCACGACCTCGCCGATCACCGTGAACTCCTTGCGCCGGGGCGAGCCGATGTTGCCGGTGACGGCGACGCCCAGGTGAAGCCCGATCCCGATCTTGAGCGGGGCGCCGCCGGCGGCGGCGCGGCGGTCGGTCTCGCCAGGATCGCGCGGGCAGCGTCGAGCGCGTGCGCCGCGGCGTCGGCGTCGGCGAGCGGCGCGCCGAACACCGCCATGAAGCCGTCGCCCAGGAACTTGTTGACGATGCCGCGGTGGCGGTCGACCGCTTCGATCATGTACGCGAACGAATCGTTCAAATAAGCGACCACCGCCGGCGCCGGCGCGTCGCGCGCGAACCCGGTGAAGTCGCGGAAGTCGAGGAACATGACGCACACCGGCCGCGCCTCGCCCGCGGTTTCGGCCCCGCCCTCGAGCAGGCGGTCGACCACGGCCGGGGAGACGTGCTGGCCGAACAGGTTGACGACCCGCTCGCGCGCCGCGCTCGCCTCGAGCACGCGGACGAGGTTGTCCTTGAGCCGCACCGCGACCAGGCCGGCGACGATCCCGGCGAGCACCATAATCCCGGCGCGGCCGGCATGGAGGAGCGGCGTCTGGATCGCGTGCTCGGCCGCCGGCGAGAGCGGCAGCACGTAAGCGACCACCGCCACGTACTCGATCGCGGCGACCGCGCCGGTGAAGACGAGCAGCGCGAAGTTGAGCCTTAGCGTCGCCGCCAGGATGAAGATGAAATACAGGAACGACGGAAAGCCACCGAACACGACCGCCGGCTCGGCGTAGCGGCTGGTGACCAGCAAAACGACCGAGGGAAAGCTGGTTTCGACCAGCGCGTTGCCGTATTTGGCGAACTCCGGCGGCGAGCGTCCGCGCCGCGCGAACGCGGTCATCGCGGCGATGAAGACGCACTCGTAGAGAACGAATGGGCCGACAACGACGGCCGGCAACCACCACGGCGGCAGCCGGACCACGAACGGCCGGATCGCCACATCGACAGTGAGGTAGCCGAAGGTGACGATCCCGAGGAGCGTCGTCAGCACGACCGCCAGCACCCGGCCGCGCAGGATCTCGCTCGCCAGCACTTCGCGCGCCAACCCGCGCGCCAGCACGTCCGTATCGCCCGCGGCCGTCATCCCGCCGACTTTACCTCAAAACCGCGGCACGCCGGCTTCGCCTTCCGATCTGGCGCTACCATGCCGCCGTCCTGTTCCCTCGAGGAGGAGCCGAAAAACGCCCTGCTCCGTTCACGAACATGAAGAAGCGGCCGTTCGACCCCCGGCGCGCGATCGCGGCGGCTTCGAGAGCGTGATCGACCTTTAGCTCGAGGCCACGGTCGACCTCGAGCCTTCAGCGCGTACGACCGCGGGTGACGATCCTGGTCGGCTTCGGTTAGAACTCTGTCGGGTAGGGACTCATCGTCGTCGTCACCGCACCCGGCGTTCGTCGGGCGCGACAAAGGAGAAGGTTCGGTGCCAGCGAAATTCGGCGTTTCCAATGGCGGCCACCACTGGCCGGTCGCGGACATCCGCGCGGTCGAAGACCTCGGGTTCGACTCGTTCTGGTCCGGCGAGCATATCGTCTACCATCGTCCGATACTGGACGCGGTGACGCCGCTCGCCTACGCGGCCGCCGTGACCTCGCGGATCACGATCGGCCCCGCCACGCTGCTCGTGCCGTTGCGGCATCCGACGCTGGTGGCGAAAGAGATCTCATGCCTCGACGTGCTCTCGGGCGGACGCGTCGTCCTCACCATTGGCGTCGGCGGGGACTATGCCCGCGAGTTCGCCGCCTGCAACGTTCCGGTCAACGAGCGCGGGCAGCGGGCGACCGAGGCGATCGAGATCATGCGCAAGTACTGGGCCGGCGGGCGCTTCGACTACGACGGCAAGATCTTCAAGCTCACCGACGTCGACATGCTGCCGCTGCCCGTGCAGCCGGGCGGCCCGCCGATCTGGGTCTCGGGGCGCCAGGAGGGGCCGATGCGGCGGGCGGCGACGTTGGGCGACGGCTGGAACCCGTACATGTACACGCCGGACCGCTGCCGGGCGTCGTTCAGCGAGGTCAAGAACATGGCCCGGGCCGCCGGCCGCACGCTCCCCGGCGACTATGTGTGGGCGTGCTACGTGTTCGTCAGCATCGACGACGACGTTGCGACCGCGCGGCGGTTGGCGATCGAGGACATGTCCACGCGCTACGACCAGGACTTCGCCGGCTTGGTCGACAAGTACTGCGCGCACGGGCCGCCCGCCCGCGTCGCCGAGCACCTCGCGCGCTACGTCGAAGCCGGCGTCAATCACTTCATCCTGGCCCCGGTCATGCCGCCCGACCGCCGCCGCCACCATCTCGAGCGGATCGCGACCGAGGTGCTGCCGGCAGTTCGCGCGATCGAACCGAGCCCGGTCGCCTGAGCGCCGGCGTCCGGGCGCCGCCGCTACTTCACCACTTCCCAGAAGATACCGAGGAGCGAAACCCAGCCGAGCACGAACACGATCGTCCGGACGAACGGCACGCCGAGCAGATAGACGAGCGCGTGCGCGACGCGGAGCCAGAAGAAGCTCATCGCCCAGAACGCGGTCATCGCGTTCGCCTTGCCGGCGACATGGGCGAGGATCACCAGCACCGCGAACGGCGCCAACGTCTCGACCGCGTTCATGTAGGTGCGGTCGGCGCGCTTGCCCCACAGCGGTACCGGGCGCGGCGTCGGATCGACGTAGTTCTCGGCCTTGAGGAAGCCGTTGCTCGCGACCTGCGCGACGACATACGGAATCCAGAGCGAACCGGTGAGGAGCGCGGTGAGCGCGAGGTAGGTGAGGTCGGTCGTCATGGGGTCCCCGCTGCGGTTGGATGCGCCCGCATTCCAGCGCGATTCGGCGCCCGGCGCCGGTCTGCTGTTTCGCGATGACACCGTGACCACCGCCGGGGCGAAGTGCTAGCGTTCGGCGAAACCCTAGCTTGCGAAGGGAGTCCACCATGGCCATGACCGCCGATCAATGCCTCGACCGCGTCCGCGAGATTCAGGAAAAGTACAAGGTCGGCGGCGCCCACCCGGTGTGGAAAGGCTTGGACGAGGGCACCCACTCGGTCCCGCAGATGCGCGAGTTCGCGCGCCAGTTCGGCATCATCCCGCTCCACAATCACAACTACCACGGCCGGCTCTACGTCTCCTGCCCCAACGCGCGCTGGCGGGCGCGCCTGGCCGAAGTCGTCTACGAGGAAGGCACCGGGCGGCTGTTCGCCGACGGCGTCTCGCACAACGAGCTTTACTACCGGTTCGGCGAAGGGCTGGGCCTGAGCCGCAAGGACTTGGACAACGCCGACCACTGCGCCGAAGCGCTGGTCTACAAGGGCTGGCTCCAGCACGCTTGCGGCCAGGGCACGCTGATCGGCGTCTCGGCCCACATGCTGGCCGACGAGGGCCAGGTCAAGGGCGGCCACTTCAACCGCATCGCCAAGACGCTGCAGCAGAGATACGGGCTCAAGCCCGAGGCGACCGCGTTCTGGTCGGTCCACGACGTCGCCGACGAGGACCATTCCGGGATCGGCGCCGAGCTCCTGGCCGATTTCGCGCCGACCGACGCCGACAAGCGCCTGGTGATCGAGACCGTCGAGCAGACGCTCGGGCTGCTCCGCACCATGTACGACGGCATCTACAAGCGGATGAAGGCGATCCCGTAGCGACGGCGGCCAAGTCCCATGCGGATCGCGAGCTTCCGCCGCGCCGGCGTCGACTCCTACGGCATCGTCGAGGACGAGCGCATCGCCGATGTCGGCGCGATCCTGCGCCCGCGCTTCGCTTCGCTCCGCGCGGTGTTGGCCGCCGCTGCGCTCACCGAGCTCGCCGCCGCCCGCGCCAAAGTGCCCGCCTACCCGCTCGGCGAAATCCGGTTCAACCCGGTCATCCCCGATCCCGACAAGGTCGTGTGCTCCGGCGTCAATTACCGGCTCCACATCGAAGAGTCGCACGTCGCGATCCCGCCGCATCCGATCCTCTTCACCCGCTTCGCCAACACCCTGGTCGGCCACGGCGAGCCGCTGGTGAAGCCGGCCGCCTCCGACCAGCTCGACTGGGAGGGCGAGATGGCGGCGGTGATCGGCAGGGGCGGCCGCGCGATCCCGGAGCGCGACGCGCTCGGCCACGTCGCCGGCTACGCCTGCTTCATCGACGCCTCGGTCCGCGACTTCCAGGCGCACAGCTTCACCGCCGGCAAGAACTTCTTCGCCACCGGCGGGTTCGGGCCGTGGCTGGTGACGGCGGACGAAATCCCCGACCCGCAGGCGCTCGCGATCGAGACCCGGCTCAACGGCAGGGTGATGCAGGAGAGCCCGACCTCGGCGATGATCTTTTCGGTCGCGCAACTCATCGCCTACATCTCGATCGTGACCCCGCTCGCGCCGGGCGACGTGATCGTGACCGGCACCCCGGGCGGCGTCGGCGTCGCCCGCAACCCACCGGTCTTCATGAAACCGGGCGACACGGTCGAGATCGAGGTCGCCAAAGTCGGCACGCTCCGTCACGGGATCATCGCCGAAAGTTGAGCTAGACTCCGCCCCAACAAGGACCCCGGGGAAGGAACCACGCCATGGCGGAAACAGCGGCCACCAGCGACATCCGCGCCAAGATGCGGGCGCGCGCCAAGGACCTGAGCCTGGTCGAGCTGTGGGCGATCATTGCCGACCTCGAGACCAAGCAGCCCAAGAAGAACGCCGAGCCCTACATGTGGCGGTGGGACGATTTCTACCCGCTGGCGCAGCAGGCCGGGAAGACGGTGCCGATCGAGGAGTCCGAGCGGCGCGCGCTCCTCTTCACCAACCCGAGCTACTACCCCAAGCCCTACATGACGGCGACGCTCTATGCCGGCTGCTCGCTCTACAACCCGGGCGAAGTCGCGCCCGTGCACCGGCATTCGCCGAACGCGAGCCGGTTCGTGATCCAGGGCGATGGCGGCTTCACCACCATCGAGGGCGAGAAGTGCATGATGAACCGCGGCGACCTCATCATCACGCCGCAGGGGACCTGGCACGACCACGGCAACGACGGCAAAGAGCCGGTCCTTTGGATAGACCTCCTGGATCTCCCCCTGGTCGAGACGCTGTCGGCGAGCCGGTTCGAGTTCGACTACTTCGAGGAGGGCAGCGGCTCCAACTCGGGCGAGCGGGTCAAGCGCCACTTCCAGACCGTGCGCGAAAAGCCCGACCATTCGCACAATTTCTACGCCGCCGGCGGCTTGCGGCCGGCGTTCGGCGTGCACCGGCGCGGCACCGGCGTCGGCACGCCGATGTTCGTCTACCGCTGGCACGAGACCGTGGCCGCGCTCGACCGCATGCGGAGTTACGGGGGGAGCCCCTACGACGGCGTGATCCTCGAATACGTCAACCCAGCGACCGGCGAAGCGGTGGTGCCGACCATGGCCTATCATGTGCAGCTCCTGCGCCCGGGCGAGGAGACCGGCGAGCACCGCCATACCGCCTCGACCGCCTATTTCGTGATCGAGGGCGAAGGCACCACGGTGATCGAAGGCAAGGAATTCGCCTGGGGCCGGAACGACGTCTTCGCGGTGCCGGGCTGGGCCTGGCACCGCCATGTCAACAAGAGCGCCAAGAATGACGCGATCTTCTACGCGGTCTCCGACGCCCCGACCTTGAAGAAGCTCGCGCTCTACCGCGAGGAACGCCGGATCGGCGGCAAGGTCGAACTCGTCGTTGGCTGACGCCGCCGGTCGCGCTACCTGTCTCCTTCCGTCCCCCCACCAACCGTCGCGAGGTCGTCCCATGTCGATCACCAGCAAACTCGCGCTCGAAGCGATCGAGCGCGGTATCGCCGTCGGCTTGAAGCGCAACTTCTTCGTCGCCTGCGCGCTCGTCGACCCGTCCGGCCGCACCATCGGCGTGCTTCGCCACGAGAAGGCGCAGTGGATGACGCCCGACTTCGCGATCGGCAAAGCGATCCTGGCCTCGGCCTACAAGAACCGGACCCAGGCGATGTACGACCGGCTGCAGAAGGAGCGCCCGCTCTACGGCACCATGGTCGCGAGCCTGACCAACCAGTACGGCTGGCTCTTGGTCGAGGGCGGCACCTCGGTCAACCGGGGCGAAGGCGAGAGCGCCGAGTGCGTGGTCGCGGTCGGCATCAGCGGCTGCTTCCCGGCCGCGGTCGACCAGGAAGTCGCCGACGAGGTCGCGGCCTGGCTCAAGGGCGTGTTGGTGAAGTAGCGCGGCCTATTGGATGCGCTAACCAACCTCTCCCCTGCAGAGTTTGGAAGCCAACCGATCGACGTGCACAATGTGGAATAGCTCACCGAGGAGCTCTACTTCTTCAACCCGCGCTCGATCGTAGCGAGCCGCACCAGCACATCGCTGGTCAGGCGGTCGACCTTCTCGTGGAGCTGCATGACTTCGAGCTCGGCTTTGAGATTGACGTCGTACTCGACGTCGCTGCGGACGCGATCCTTTTCGATCTGGCGGTTCTGGCTCAAGAGCACGAACACCGAAAGGATGATCGCTTCGAGCGACACCGCCATGGTCAAGAGCCCGAACGGGAACGGGTCGAACTGCGCGGCTTCGGCAAACATCGTGTTCCAGCCGATCCAGACCGCGAACACGACGACATGGATCAGGAGAAACGGGATCGAGCCGGTGAAAGCGGCGATCCAGTCGGCGGCTCGATCGACCGCGCTCCGGGTGTCCTCGATCGCCTCGTTGACGTTGCGGGACGCGGTGTGGCGGAGGAGTTCGGCCGTCACCCGCGCGCGCCGGCCCATCGCCGACAACAGGTGGAACGCCGCCTGCGGGTAGGTGCGGACCAGGCCGTCGAGATCGTGCGGGTCGATCCGGAGCGCTTCGACCTGGGCCACGGTGCGGGCCGAGGCGGTGCGCGCGCCGCGGTCCAAGAGCGAGATGTCGCCGAAGAAATCGCCGACCGTTGCGGTCTCGAGCACGATCTTGTGGCCGGTATTGTCCTTGAAGAAAATTTCGACCTCGCCCGTGCGGATCACGAACATCGCATCGCCCGGATCGCCGGCGGCGAAGATCAGGTGATCGGGCGGAAACGTCACTTCCTCGATCCGAGTCGCGAGGTCGGCGCGTTCTTTCTCGTCGAGAAATTCGAACAGCGGAACATCGGCTAACAATTCGACGTTGGCGGCCATGGCTCCCCCGCGTGGCGGCAGCGAATCGCCCGGGATCGTAAGCCCGCGCGAATCCGCGCGCCAGCGAAAGCGGCATGGCGGCGCCGGATCGGGAATAGTCCTTAGCGTCGAGCTCGGAGCGCGAATACCGAACGCGTCGTGATATGCTTCCGCGTCGACCTGTCGCCTCGGAGCGATCCCATGACGTCGTTTCAATTCGAAACCGTCGATGTCTTCACCAAGGTCCGGTTCGGCGGCAACCCCCTCGCCGTTTTCGCCGATGCGCGGGACCTCTCGACCGCTGACATGCAGCGCATCGCCTTGGAGTTCAATTACGCGGAAGTCACCTTCGTGACGCCGCCGTCGAACCCCGCCAATACCGCGGCCGTCCGTATTTTCACGCCGGCCCGGGAGATCCCGTTTGCCGGGCACCCCAACGTCGGCACCGCATTCGTGCTGGCGCGTGCCGGTTCGGTCTTCGGACGGCGTACCGGCGACTCGATGCGTTTCGAGGAAGGCGCGGGATTGGTCGATGTTGACGTAGTCCGCAGCGGCGCCGAGATCGTGGGGGCCCGTTTCCCCGCACCCAGCCCGTTCAAGCGCGGCGTCGAGGTGGGCGTCGAGGCGGTCGCTCGTTGCGCCTCGCTTTCTCCCGACGACGTCGTTACGACCAACCACGCGCCGGCCGTCGCCTCGGTGGGCCTCCCTTTCGTCATCGCAGAATTGCGGTCGATCGAAAGCTTAGGTCGCGCGGCGCCGAATGCGGCGGCGTTCGTCGACGCGCGCCGCCGTTACCAACCGGCCAACGAAGGGTTCCCGCTCTTCCTCTACACGCGGTTGCCAAACGGACCGTCGAGCGTGAGGGCGCGGATGTTCGCGCCGCTCAGCAAGATTCCCGAGGACCCGGCAACGGGCAGCGCATCGGCGGCGCTCGGCGGACTCATGGCCGCGCTCGACCCGCGTCCGGAAATGACCATCGCCCTCTCGATCGAGCAAGGCATCGAGATAGGCCGCCCAAGCTCGATTGAGGTCAAAGCCCGCAAGGCTGCTGGCGCCGTTGCCGATGTCATTGTCGCCGGCACCTGCGTTCCCGTGATGACGGGGACGATCTCGATCTGACTCGGCCGGCTTCAGCGCCCTGCTATCGCCGGCTACCGCACCCGCGCGCGCACTCCCTTGGTCAGGAACTTCTGGGCGCGGTGCTTGCGCCCGAGCCGGCGGCCCTCGCCACCGCCCAAGCCGGTGCCGGCTGGCTGCCACGCCGGCACGAGATGCCGCTTGCCCGGCCCGATCAGGTCGGCGCGGCCCATGCGCTTCAAGGCGTCGCGCAGGAGCGGCCAGTTCTCGGGATCGTGGTAGCGCAAGAACGCCTTGTGGAGCCGCCGCTGCTTCAGGCCCTTGACGATTGAGACCGGCTCGGAGCCGCCGCGGCGCACCGCTTTCAGCGGGTTTTTGCCCGAATGGTACATCGCGGTCGCGAGCGCCATCGGCGAGGGCAGGAAGGTCTGGACCTGGTCGGCACGATAGTCGTTCTTCTTGAGCCAGAGCGCCAAGTGCATCATGTCCTCGTCGGACGTCCCCGGGTGGGCGGCGATGAAGTAGGGGATCAGGAAATATTCCTTGCCGGCCGCCTTGGCCGCTTGATCGAACAACTGCTTGAAGCGGTCGTAGGCGCCGATCCCGGGCTTCATCATCTTGGCGAGCGGCCCGGCCTCGGTGTGCTCGGGCGCGATCTTCAAGTAACCACCGACGTGGTGGGTGACGAGCTCCTTGACGTAGGTCGGGCTCGTGATCGCCAAGTCGTAGCGGACGCCCGAGGCGACCATCACCTTCTTGACGCCCGGCACCGCGCGCGCCTTGCGGTAGAGCCCGATCAGCGCGTCATGGCTGGTGTCGAGGTTCGGGCAGATCGCGGGATAGACGCACGACAAGCGGCGGCACACCGCTTCGGTCGCTTTGTCCTTGCACGCCATCCGGTACATGTTGGCGGTCGGCCCGCCGACGTCAGAGATGATGCCGGTAAAGCCCGGGGTCTTGTCGCGCACGGTCGCGATCTCGCGCAGCACCGATTCTTCCGAGCGGTTCTGGATGATGCGGCCCTCGTGCTCGGTGATCGAGCAGAACGAGCAGCCGCCGAAACAGCCGCGCATGATCGTGATCGAAAACCGGATCATGTCCCAGGCCGGGATCGCCTTGTCGCCGTAGGCCGGGTGCGGCGCACGCGCGTAAGGCAGTTCGTAGATCCGGTCCATCTCCGGCGTCTCGAGCGGGATCGGCGGCGGCGTCACCCAGAGTTCGCGGTCGCCGTGCGCCTGCACGAGGGCGCGGGCGTTGCCCGGGTTGCTCTCGCGGTGCAGCACGCGCGACGCGCGCGCGTAGGACTCGGAGTCTGCCGCGACCTGTTCGTAGGACGGCAGCCGGATCACGGTGCGCTCGGCACCGATGCGGGCACCTTCGTCCGGGTTCGCGATGTCGCCGGCCGGTGCCACGGTCCAGCCGTCCGGCACGGCTGCCTTGTTCAAGGCGACGCCGCGAATATCGTCGAGTTCGGCCGGCGTGGCGCCCTTGGCCAGGCGGTGCGCGACCTCGACCACGGCACGTTCGGCGTTGCCGTAGAGGAGAATATCGCCCTTGGCGTCGAACAGGATCGAGCGCCGCACCTTGTCGGACCAATAGTCGTAATGGGCGATGCGGCGGAGCGAGCTTTCGATCCCGCCCAAGACGATCGGCACGTCGCGATAAGCCTCGCGGCAGCGCTGGGCGTAGACGATGACGGCGCGGTCGGGGCGCTTGCCGCCCTCGCCGCCCGGCGTATAGCTGTCGTTGTGGCGGAGCCGACGGTCGGCGGTGTAACGGTTGACCATCGAATCCATGTTGCCGCCGGTCACGCCGAAGAAGAGCGTCGGCGCCCCCAGCGCCGCGAACGGCTCCGCGCTCTGCCACTCGGGCTGCGCGATGATGCCGACGCGAAAGCCGTGCGCCTCCAGGAGCCGGCCGACGATCGCCATGCCGAAGCTCGGGTGATCGACATAGGCATCGCCGGTCACGAGGATGACGTCGCACGCATCCCAGCCGAGCGCATCCATTTCCGCGCGCGACATCGGCAGGAACGGCGCCGGGCCGAAGCGATGCGCCCAATAGGGGCGATAGGAGAAAAGCGGCCGCGGCGCGTTCATAGCGGAAAACATGTGGGCGAAGGCGGCAGTCCCGTCAAGCGATTCCGGCCGCGGCGCCGTCCCCACAACGAAAACGCCGGCGCGAGGCCGGTGCTGCATGCGCGTCAGGGGTCGACGCTTAGGCGGCGGCTTTGTGCGCGTCGTGCGCGATCTTGCGCAAGCGCTTGGTCATCAGCTTCAGCATCGCGCGCGTCGGCGGATCGGAGCGCTCCATGTGCTTGGCGAATTGCTGCTTGGTGATGATCGTGCAGGTGGTGGGCGCGACCGCGAACGCCGAGGCCGAGCGCGCATGATCGTCGACCAGCGCCATTTCGCCGAAGATCTCGCCGGTTTCGAGCGTATCGATGACGCAGCTGCGGGTGCCGACCCGAATTTCGACTTTGCCCGACTGGATCAGGTAGGCACAGGTCGCGGCATCGCCGGCCGAGAAGATCGGCTCGTCGGGTGCGAACGAGTTTTTCACGCCTGCGGTTGCTGCCGTCACGATCCCTCTCTTCCTCGCGCGCGGCCGCCATTTTAGCTTGGCCGCTCCCATTGCCGCGACGCGAATATTGCTCCGGTCCGGTTTCCGCGCCTGGAGAATCGGTCGCTATATGGTCATCAGCTTGAGCATCGCCCGGGTCAACGGGTCCGCGCCTTCGAGATGCCTCTGAAATTCGGCCCGGATGATGACGATGCACGTGGCGGCGTCGCGGGCGAGCGCGCTCGCCGAGCGAACGCCGTCGTCGAGGAGCGCCATTTCGCCGAAAATTTCACCCGGTCCCAAGGTGTCGATGACGACTGCATCATCGCCCGTGCCGACCACGATATCGACATGACCGGATTGGATCAGGTACACGCAAGTGGCGGCGTCCCCCGCCGAGAAAACGCTGTTGCCTTTATAGAAGTGCTGCCTATTAAGGATCTGCACCGAGGCCCCACGTTTGTTGGCGCTACACCATTAAGTGGTGAATCGCCCGATCGATACAATCCGGCAGGGCACCGACCGACTAGGTGTTTCCCTTAGCCGCTAAGGCAGCCGAACTGTGACCGGCGCCACAGCCGGTCAATAGATCATCTCTTCGGTGCCCTTGGCGTCGGCGATGATGATCTCGCCCTTGGCGGCCAGATCCTTGGCGGTGCGGACGATCTCGGCCTGCGCCTCGTCGACCTCGCGCAAACGAACCGGCCCCATCTGCTCCATGTCTTCGCGCAGGATCTTGCCGGCGCGCTCCGACATATTGCTGAGGAGAGATCGCGAACCTGATCGGGCGCGCCCTTGAGCGCGATCCCCATCTTGGTCTTGTCGACGACGCGCAAGAGCGTCTGAATCCCGGACGGATCGATCTTCAAGAGGTCGATGAAGGTGAACATCAACGCCTTGATGCGTTCGGCCGAGTCGCGGTTCATCTCCTCGAGCGCGCCCATGAACTTGGTCTCGGTGGCGCGATCGAAATTGTTGAAGATCTCGGCCATCGACTCATGGGAGTCGCGCCGCGAGGCGCGCGCGAGATTGCTCATGAACTCGGTGCGGAGCGTCATCTCGACCGCATGCAGCACTTCCTTACGCACACCCTCCATGTTGAGCATGCGGTTGATCGCTTCGATCGCCGTCTCCTCGGGCAGCGCGCCCAGGACCCGCGCGGCGTGGTCGGGTTTGACCTTCGAGAGCACCACCGCGATGGTCTGCGGATACTCGTTCTTGAGGTAAGCCGCGAGCGTCACTTCGTTGACATTGGCGAGCTTGTCCCACAGCGTGCGGCCGGCCGGGCCGCGCAACTCCTCCATCACGCTGTCGGCTTTTTCGCCGAGCGCCTGGCGCAGAATCTTCTCGGTGCCCTCGTAGGTGCCGACCAGCGTGTTGGTGGCCGATAGGCGATTGACGAACTCGCCGAACACCGCCTCGACCAGTTCGGAGTCCATCTTGCCCAAGTTGGCCATCGCCATGGAGACCTCTTTGATCTCCTCCTCGTCCATCTTGGAGAACAGCTTGACGACGTGCTCTTCCTTGAGCGCGAGCATGAGCACGGCCGCTTTTTGCGGCCCGGAGAGCGAGCGACTCGATGACGGTCCGGCGCGAGTTTCCGTGTCGGCCATGCAGCCGAACTTAAGAAGTCGGCGTGGCGTCGGTAATTGGCTCCATTCTCTATCGGGTAAGGCGGGCGGTTCGAACGCCTACGTAGGTGTCCTTAGATTTTCCCCGATCGCGAGATAATCGGCCGGCTGCCGCAACGCCCGCGTGCATCGTCCTTGACCGGATCGAACCGTCAAGCGACCATCGCCGCAACCGTTTTGGAGGGACCCGATGGCGGGAGCGACAAATCTCAAATTCACGCGCGAGCCCGAGCGATCGGCGACGCTGCCTGCGCATTACTACTTCGACGCCGCTATCTACGAGCGCGAGAAGACCGCGATCTGGTTCAAGACCTGGCAGTTCGTGGGCTACACCCGCGACGTCGCCGAGCCGGGCAGCTACATCACCGCGACCTTGATCGATCAGAGGCTCGTGGTGGCGCGCGGCAAGGACGGGCGGCTTCGCGCGTTCTTCAATGTCTGCATGCACCGCGGCCATACGCTGGTCGAGGGCAAGGGCCAGCGCACCATCCTGACCTGTCCGTTTCACGCCTGGTCCTACGACCTCGAAGGCAATCTCAAGGCGGCCGGCAATGCCGAGAACGTCGCCGGCTTCGACCTCGCCGACTTTTCGCTGGCGCCGGTCAAGGTCGACACCTTCCTCCATATGGTGTTCGTGAATCTCGACCCCGATGCGGTACCGATCGCCGCAACCTACCCGGGATTGGCCGAGGATATCCGCCGCACCATTCCCGGGTTCGACCGCCTGACCCTCGCGACCTCGGACCCGCTGCCGGGCAAGTACAACTGGAAATTCTTCCCCGACATGAACGAGTGCTACCACTGCCCGGTGCTGCACACGATCATGGGCGAGCAGCAGGGCGCCTACCTGCAGCAGAGCTGGGTGAGCGAAGAGCACCGCTATTGGGCCAAGCACATCATCTTGGGCAAGAAGGACATCGACCGGACCGAGCGGCCCTACGACTTCGGCAGCGAGGCGATCGCCGACGTCAACATCTGGTACATGTGGCCCAACCTGATCTTCATCGCCCACCAGGGCTCGCCCAACTTCAAGATCCAGGCGACGCGGCCGACCGGGCCCGAGTCGAGCCATCAAGTCCTCGACGTCTGGTGCCTGAACGATCCGCCCGATGCCGCCGATATGGGCCACATCCGGAACTACCGCGATCGCATCATGCCCGAGGACATCAGCGCAATGGAGAAGCAGCAATTGGGCGTTCACTGCCGCGGCTACCGGCAGGGGCGACTGATGGTCGATGCCGAGCGCTCATGGCGGAGCGAGCACGGCACCCACCACTCGCAGCGCCTGGTGTGGGAAGCGCTGAACGGCGAGCGGTATTAATGCCCGCGACCGTGGGTAGGTGAGTCAGCCTCATCCTTCGACGAGCTGAGGATGAGGCCCTTGAGTAAAACCTTCACGGTGAGCTTGTCGAGCCATGGGGCGTACTCCGCGTAGCGAGTCTCGTCCTACCCCGCGCGGCGGGCGGCCTCGGCGCCGGCCGCGATCAGCCCCACCACTTCATCGGCCGGGCGGACGTCGCCGAAATAGCGGTAGACCGTCATCAAGCCGGCAACGTGCTCGGTATCCGAGTGCGAGGCGTTGGCGTCTTCGATCATGATCAGCCGGAAGCCCAGCATCGCGGCGTCGCGCGCGGTCGATTCGCAGCAGACGTTGGTGGCGGCGCCCGCGATCAGTACGGTATCGATCGCTTGCGCCCGCAAATAGGCCTCGATGTCGGAGGCGCCCTGGATGAAGGCGCTCGGCCGGCACTTCTTGACGACGCGGTCGCCGACCCTGACGTCGAGGGCGGGGTAGAGCGCGTGCAGCGGGTGGCCCTCGCTCACCGCGGCGTGGGCCCGCTCGCGCGCGGCTGGCGCCAGGAAATTCTCGAAGAACAGGTCGAAATACTCGGGCGTGCCCTTTTTGCCCTGGGTCGCCTGTACCCACACCACCCGCCCGCCGGCGGCGCGGAGCGCGGCCGCGACCCGGTTGATCGCCGGCACGATCGCGCGCGCGGGCGCGACCTCGAACGGCGCGCCGGCGGCGACGAACGCGTTCTGCATGTCGACCACCACCAGCGCGGTCCGCGCCGGGTCGAGCGTCGGGAACACGTGGCGGCGACCGCGCAGCGCCGCGATCCGCTCGATATAGTCCTGGGGCAGGCCGGGTTGGCTCATCGGATTCTCGCCGCCGCCATGGTAGCGCTCACCCGCGATGCCGGCCAAGCCGGATGCGATCGGGGCGGTTGGCGAAGTAGACGCCAGTGAGCGTCAGCGCCAAGCCGACGGCGTGATAGAACTCGAACACCTCGCCCAGGAAAAGCGCGGCGACCAGCGCGGTGAAGGGCGACTGCAGGTAGTTGAAGGCCGAGGCCCGCGCCGGGCCGAGGCGGCCGATGCCGAAGATCATGAACGAGAGCGCCAGGATCGTCGCGAACACGGCGACGCCGACGATGACGGCGACGGTTTCGGCGTCGACCCGCATCACCTGCGGGCTCCACGCGAGCTCGGCCGCGTAGAGCGGAAGCGTGGTCGCGACCGATAGCAGCGCCAGCGCCTCCAGCATCACGAACGGGGTCAGCACCGGCGTCAGCCGGCGGATCAGAATCGCATAAAGTCCCCAGCACGCGACCGCGATCGCCGCGAGCAAGTCGCCGAGCACGATGTCGAGGCCGATGAGCGTCGCCGGCTCGCCGCGCGCCACGATCACGACCACACCGGCCGCGGCAACGGCGATGCCGGCGCCTTGTACCGCGGTCATGCGCTCGCGCAGCAACAGCCAGGCGAATATCACCACCGCGACCGGCTGCGCGGCGGTGATGAGCGAGGCGTTGGTGGCGGTGGTGGTGTGGAGCCCCCAGTAGAACAGCACCTGGCCGAGCCCGGTCTGCAAGACCGCGGCAAGCGTCAAGCTCCGCCAATGCTGGACGATGACCGGCCACTGCCGGCGGAACGACGGCCACACGAACGGCAGTACGATCGCGCTCGCGGCGGCGATCCGCCAAAACGAGAACGCGACCGGCGGCAGGTCGGCGTAGTAGCCGCGCCCGATCGTGTTCGAAAACGCGTAGAACACCATCGTCAGGGTGCAGAGCGCATACGGGAGCCACGCCTGTTCGAGCAGCGTCTTCAGCAGCGCTTCGCCGTCTCCGCGCATCGACCGCCGATCCGCTGCCTCTCCCTGCGGCCAGTGTGGCCGGGTTCGCCGGCGGCGTCAAAAACGCGCGCTTCCAAGCCCGATCGGCGCTATCGTGCCCGGATTCGCATCGGTCTTGTCGACACCCGCATGAACCTATCGACGACCCCGACGCTCTCGCGCCCGGCCGATATTCGCACCCGCCTGGTGACGCCGGTGGTCCTCCTCTTCATCCTGGCCGGTCTCGCGATCGCGACCATCCTGTTCGCCGTGACCCGCGATCAGGACCGCGCCACGGTCGCGCAATCCGAAGCGGTCGTCGCGGCGCTGCTGAAACGCTCGCAAGGCGATCTCGCGGCGCTCGCCAAGGACTACAGCTACTGGAACGACGCCGTTCGCAACCTGGTCGTCGCCCCCGACCCGGCGTGGGCCGATGACAATGTCGGCATCTATCTCGGCCGCACCTACAAGCTCGCGGCGACGCTGGTGGTCTCGGGCGACGATCGTGTGACCTATGCGGCCGCCGATCGCGCGCGGACCGACCCGGCCGCGATAGCAACAGCGCTGCCGGCACTCGCCCCGATTGTCGAGCGCGCCCGCCGCCAGATCGACGCCGACGAGCCGAGCCCGAGCTTCGGCGTGATCAAACTAGGCGATCGCATCCATTTCGTCGGCGCCAGCCGGATCGCCCCCGAGCGACCGGGCAGCCTCGTCACCCCGGACCCGCGCGCGGTCTTGGTGCTGTTGTGCTCGCTCGAGGACAACCTGCTCGTTTTCATGCGCGACGGGCTGGCATACTAGGACGTTCGGGTCGAGCCGGCGGCCCCGGGCGGTCTCGACGGCGCCCTCGCGCTCGGCGAGGAACTGAGCCCGTTCGCCTACGCCGTATGGCGGCCGCGCCTTCCGGGCGATGAACTCCGCATCGTTCTGCTGCCGATGATCGCGGTGGCGATCGCCGTGATGGCGGGGTTGGTCGCACTGCTCCTCACCCGCATCGATCGCACCATCAGCGAAATCCGGGAATGGCCGGGGCGAGCCGATTACTAGCACATCATTGTCGGGATTTTCGGGTCGGGATTGTCGGGCCGGTCGCGGAAACCCCGCCGGCTTGACCTAACGCTTGAGCGTTAGCGAGGCGGGGTTTCACTGCGAGGTTCATCTCGCGTGCCCGGCGGAAGGCCAGGCTTGTCTGGGCTCTTCTTTTCAGGATGTGTGCCGGTCAACCGGTTCACCCAGCGTGACCCGGTGGATCAAGCGATGTGATGTCACCCTCCTTCTAGAGTTGCCACGATGATAAGCGTCTGCCTGTCGGCAAGCGCGGTCAAAGGCAATGATGTTCCTGATCGATTCCGATTCGCGTCGGCGATGGGAACGATTGAACCTAGCGCCGGCGCCCGTCGGCCGCCTGCTCGAAGGCGTGAGCGGCGCGGTAAAGCGTTGATTCGGCGAACGGCTTCGCAATCAGCATCATGCCGATCGGGAGCCCGGCGCTGATCCCGCACGGCAGCGAAAGCGCCGGGTGGTGGGTGATGTTGAAAGGGGCGGTGTTGGTCGACTGCTCGGACGTACGCTCGATCTGGAGCGCGATCGGCGAGTCCGCCGGCGGCAGCGGCTGCGCCTTCATCGGCGCGGTCGGCATCAACAGCAGATCGTGCTCGGCAAGCGCCGAGTCATAGGCCGCCCGCAGCCGCCGCGCCAGGTTCATCGCCTTGCCGTAATAGTGCCCGCCATAGCGGCGCGACACGTAGTCGGCGATCAGGACTCGTACCTTGAGGCTGTGCGGGAACCGGGCAGCGAAGCGCGGCCATTCCCGCAAGCGGTCGTTGAGCGCCGGCAGGTAGAGCCCTTCGTGGTTGGTACCGAAACCGCCGCCCAGAAACATGTTGGCGTAATAGCCCTCGAGCCCGATCGCCGCCCAGATCGCCTTGCCCTGGCGATGCAGCGGGATCGAGACCGACGCCACGGTCGCGCCCAGGTCGGCCAGCGCGCGCGCCGCCGCGCGGACGCCGGCATCGACGTCGGGCTCGGTGTTGGCGAATCCGAAACCTTCGTCGACGACGCCAATCCGGAGGCCGGCAACGCCCCGCGCGAGCGCGTCGGTGTAGCGCTCCGGCGTCGCATCTTTCTGGCGCGGATCGATGCCGTCGGGCCCGGCGATCGCTTCGAGCAGCAGCGCGTTGTCGGCGACCGTCCGCGTCATCGGGCCGGTGTGGTCGACCGTGAACTCGCTCGACATGATGCCGCTATAGGGGACGAGCCCGTAGGTCGGCTTGAGGCCGACCACGCCCGACCACGCCGCTGGAATCCGGATCGAGCCGGCCTGATCGCCGCCGAGCGCCATGTCGACCTCGCCGGTCGCGACCAGGACGGCGCAGCCCGAGGACGAGCCGCCCGCCGCATAGCCGGCCCGGTGCGGGTTCACGACCGGGCCCGAGACCGCGGTGTGGCTCCCACCCGAATAGGAGAAGTACTCGCACACCGCCTTGCCGACGATGGTGCCGCCGGCGTCGAGGATGCGGGCGACGACGCTGGCATCGATTGCCGGCGTGAAACCGGCGAGGACGTCCGAGCCATTGGTCATCGCGACGCCGGCCAGCGCGATCGTATCCTTGAGGACGACGGTCTTGCCGGCGAGCAGGCCGTGCGCGGCGCCGCACACCTCGGTCTTGACCGCCCAGGCGCCGAGCCGATTGTCGGCCGGCGCGGGCCGGGTGCCGGGCGTCCGTGGATAACGGACCGGCGGCAACTCGTCGGGAAGCGCATCGATGGTATCGAAGCCGACGAGCAAGCGGTCGATCACCTCGTGGTAAGCCGCGATCGCCGCTCGGTCGGCGCCGAGCCCGAACGCCGCGGCCGCGGTCTCGAGTTCGGCCAAGTTCGGGCGCCGGACCGCCATCGTCAGTCGCTCCGACCGACGGCACGGTCGATCCGCGCCACAACGTCGGGCGCGAGCGGCCCGGCGGCTTCGGCGGCGACACACTCGCCAAGCTCGGCGCGGTTCTTGATCCCGAGCACGACCGTATCGATCCCGGCCATGGTGAGCGCATAGCGGTGCGCGAGCACGGCCGGCTTTTCGCCCAACTCGCGCGCGAGCGCCCGGAACGGCGCGGCGCGGCGATAATCGGCCATGTCCGGGTGGTCGTCCGGAAGGGCGCGGTCGAAGGCGTCGGTGAGGGCGCCAGCTTGCACCGCGCGGATACCCATGACGCCGACGCCGTTCGCGCCGGCCGCCCGGATCAGGTGCCGCGGCACCGCCGGCTCGGTGAAGCGGCGGAGGCCGCCCGCCGAATCGAGCAAGTTGGATACGCACTGGACCGCTTGCGGCTTGGGCGCCTCGCCGAGCGCGCGCGCGATCTCGGCCGGAATCCCGATCCCGGTAATGCCCCAGGCGCCGATCAATCCCTCGCCGACCAATTTTTCGAGCACGCGCCGGAGCGCGACGTAGGCGGTCCACGCAGTCGGCGGCCGCAGCGCCGGCGACACCGCGAACGTGTAGCCGTCGCGCGCGATCGCCGAGTGCAGGAAAAAAAGATCGACGCGGGCGAGCCGCATGTTGGTCAAGCTCTGCGCGAGCGAGGCGCGGACGGCCGTCTCGATCTGTTCGGCGGGCGGGCTGCCGAGGTAGCACTTGGTGGTGACGCGGACGCCAGCCGGCAGCCGCCCATCGAAGGCCAAGCCGACCACGCGCTCGGCTTCGCCGTTGCCGTAGAGCGGCGCCATGTCGAGCAGCGTGATGCCGCGATCGACCGCCGCCCTGACGGTCGCCACGCATTCCTCGCGCGTGGTCGGCCCCCACAACTGGCCCAAGCCGCCGCCGCCCAAGGTGAGCGCGCTCACCGGCCACAAGCTTCCCAGTCGTCGCGTCTGCATCATCAAAACCGAATGCGGAATTTTCAGGTTATCATGCCGCCGGCAACGAGCGAGGGGCAGCCATGACCACGGCCACGATGCACGATCAGCCGGTTCCCGGCATCAATTGGAACAATTTGTGGCTGGTCGCGCTGGCGTTCGCGGTCATGACCGCGACGATCATGAGCCACAATGTCTGGTACATCAATTTCGTCCACGTCGCCGCCGGCCTGATGTGGACCGGGATCGACCTGTTCATGGGCTTCGTGATCGGCCCGATCATGCGCTCGCTGCCGCCCGACGCGCGCAAGGCGATGACGCTCCGGCTGATGCCGCGCATGCTGTTCCTGATGCCGACGCTCTCGATCGTCACCACCACCGCCGGCTGGTTTCTGGCGGTCGAACTCGGCTACATCGATCCGGCCAACCCGGCGGCGTGGTCGTGGTGGATCATCGCCGCGCTGGTGATCGTCACCGTGCTCACGATCCAGGGCCTCGGCATCCTGCTGCCGACCAACATCCGCGTTTACCTCGAGATCCGCAGCGCCAACCCCGACATGGCCAAGGTCGGCAGGCTGATGCGGCGCTACATCGTGACCGTGGCGTCGCAGGGACTGATGCAAATCGCGATCATCGTCGTGATGACCAAGCTCCGGATCGGAACCTAGTTCCCCGCACCCCCGTTCGACGCCCCGCTCAGTCGTCCTCGCCGGTGTCGATCTTGCCGTCGGCCGAGAGCAGCACGGCGACGCCGCGCGCGGCCGGGAAGTGCGAGCAGATGATCATCGCCACCACCGTGATCGGCACGCACAGGAACATGCCGGCGATGCCCCAGATCGTGCCCCAGATCGCCAGCGACAGGATCACGACCAGCGCGCTCATGTTGAGCGAAGCACCCATCATCCGCGGCTCGAGCACGTTACCGATGACGACGTTGGCGGCGGTGAGCACGCCGCCGACGATCACCGCCGGCAGCGGCGTCCCGAACTGCACCAGCGCCAGCACCGTCGGAAAGACGGTGCCGATCAGCGCGCCGATGGTCGGAATATAGTTGAGCAGGAAGATCACCACCGCCCAGAACGCGGCGAAGTCGACGCCGACGATCGCGAGCACGGCGTAGCTCACGCCCGCGGTCAACACCGCCATCAGCGTCTTGATCCAGATGAAGGTCTGAATCTCGACCTGAATCCGGTGCAGGAGCTTGCGCGCCCGCTTCTCGCGCTCGCGATCCGGAAACAGGGCGGCGAGCTTCTTGTCGAAGCTCTGCTGCTCGACCAGCAGGAACACGACGTAGAAGACGATCAGGCCGGTCGAGCCCGCCAGATCGGCGGCGGTCGAGGCGAAGCGCGCGGCGGCGCCGCCCAGATCGACCTGCTCGATCAACTGGGCGAAGGTCGGGATGTCGCTGAAGCCCAGGCGCCGCGCCGCATCGGCGACCAGCCGCTCGAGGTTGGCTTGATAGCCCGGCGCCGCGCGCGTGACCGCGTCGATGTTGGCGTTGACGAGCTCGACGAACGCGGCGATCGCCACCACGACGCTCAAGATCGCGACCGTCATCCGCGCCCAGCCCGGCGCGCCTTTGCCGCCAACGCGGATGCGACCGAAGGTCGCGGCGAGCGCGTTCAGCACGTACCAGATCAGGACCGCGATTGCGATCGGGATCAGCAGGTCCTTGCCGACCACCAAGAGGCCGACCGCCATCAGGACGAGGGCGAAGGCGAGCGAGGCGTAGAGCGGCTTGAGCGCGACCGCCGATGGTGGGTTGGCGTTCATCGCCGGCCTTGTCGCCAGAGGCTCGCGCTCGTCCACACCAGCCACCCGAGCCACAGCACGCCGGCGACCGCGAGCCAGTCGGCGGCCGCCCGCGACACCGGTTGCAGCGCGACCGGGATCGTCGCGAGCCCGGCCACGATCCCGAGCCAGGCAACGATCCGGCTGCGGCCCGGGTCGCGCAGCATCGCGACCCCGAACGCGACCAGCCCGGCGCCGAACAGCGCGTTGAAGCAGGCATCCATGGTGAGCGACCACGCCAGGAGCGCGAGCGCGGCGCCCAAGAAACCGGCGCTGGTGACGTCGCCCACCGCCGCGAGCGGCCCGATCGCGACCAACGGCAACAACGTGCCGGTCGCGTTCATGATGCCGCCCAACGCCACCAGAATCGCGCCGGCGCCGGCCCACAGCGGCCGCGCGCCCTGGCTCGACCGCTCGAGGGCGATCGCGAACGGTACCAGCAGAAGGACGCCGGCGGTGAACGCGATGGCGCTGGCAGTCGCGGCGGTCGGATGGGCCAGGCTTTGGTTCAACCAGGTCGGGATCGTGCCCGGCTTGTAGGCCGCCGGAATCTCGCGCAGGAACACGACGCCCGCCAGATTGAGAGCGGCGCTGAGCCAGCCGCTCGCCGCCCCCAGCCGGGCCACGCGGTCGGATTCGGTCGCGACGCTCATCGGCTCGTTACTGCTGTTGCTGAGCGGCCTGGCCGGCAACGCGAAAGCCGACGCAGCCCAGCTGCTCGACCGCGAGCCGGACCGACACGCCCGGCCGCAGCGACTCGGCCGCCGTCGCCGAGCCGGCGAGGATGACGAACCCCGGTTCGAGCCGATCGCCGGTCGCGGCCGCCAAGCGCGCCGCCATCGCCAGCGAGCGCAGCGGGTGACCGAGGATCGCCGCTGAGGAACCGATCTGCACCGGCCGGCCGTCGAATTCGAGCACCATGCCCAGATTGCCGACATCGCAGTCCGGGCGGTGCCAGGGGCCGATCGCGTAGCCCGCCGCCGAGGCGTTGTCGGCGACCACGTCGGTCAGCGAGAATTTGAAGTCGCGGTAGCGCGAGTCGATCACCTCGATCGCCGGCGCGATCGCCTCGACCGCGGTCATCGCCTGAGCCGGGCTGACGCGCCCGGCGAGCGGGGCCTTCAGCAAAAACGCGATCTCGCACTCGACCTTGGGTCGGACATAAGCCGCGAGCGCGAGCGCGCCGCCGTCGTCGATCAGCATGCCGCGGGTCAGCCGCGCATAGATCGGCTCGGCGACCCCCATCTGCGCCGCCTTGGCGCGGCTGGTGAGCCCCATTTTGGCGCCGGACCGTTCGTCGCCGCGATCGAGCCGCCGCTCGACCACCGCCGCCTGCAGCTTGTAGGCGTCATCCAGGTTCAGGGTTTCGGTGGCGGCGAGCTGGGGGATCGGAATGCCGGTCCGCGCCGCATCGTCGAGAAGACGGGCCAGGCGCGCGATATCGGGTGCGGCTCGCCGTGCTGCCCGCGCCATCATGAACTCCGCGCGAAAACGGCGCGTACCGAGCCGAGGCCGGAGATGCGCGCTTCGTAGACCTCGCCCGGCTGCGCCGCGACCATCGGCCCGAGCGCGCCCGACATCACGATGTCGCCGGCCGCCAGCGGGCGGCCGCGGCGGACCATCTCCTCGGCCAGCCAGCGGACCGCGTTCAAGGGATGGCCGAGGCAGGCGGCGCCGGCGCCGACCGCGATCGGCTCGCCGCGGTTTTCGACCACCATGCCGCACAGGCGCCCGTCGAACTCGTCCAAGTCGCGGCGCTCGTTGCCGAGAACGAACAGGCCCGATGAGGCATTGTCGGCGATAGTGTCCTGAATGTTGATGTCCCACTTGGCGATACGGCTGCCGACCACTTCGATCGCGGCGGTGGCATAGCCGACCGCGCGCGAGACATCGGCCACGGTCGGCCGCTCGAACATCAAGGAGCGCTCGAGCACGAACGCGACTTCGGCTTCGATCCGCGGCTGCAGCACTGCGCTCGCGCCGATCTCGTCGCCGTCGGGAATCGCCATGTCGGCGAACAACATGCCGAAGTCGGGACGATCGACGTCAAGCTGTTTTTGCACGGCTTTCGACGTCAGACCGATCTTGCGCCCGACCAACCGCCGGCCGGCGCCCAACCAATAGCGCGTATTGCTGTCCTGAACGCGATAGGCGGCATCGATGTCGCCGGCCGGTAGCTCGCCGCGCACCGGGGCGCACGCGATCCCCGACTCGACGGCCGCGCGAATCCGACCGGCGAGATTGGAGATTACCGATTCGTCGACCACAGCCCCCCCCGCCATCCGCGAGTAGAAAACCGCGCCCACTATAGTCGCTCTAAGGTGCGATGACAGCCCTTACCCAGCGTTGAAAAACTTCCGTCGCTGCCAGCAAAGCGAGTTAGGGCGGCCCCCCTGTCGCTTAGGTGATCAGCCCCCTAGGCAACTTGAGAGAAGCCGCTACCCTCACTAAGGTGACGCTGACATGGAAAAGATAAAAGCCGAGGACCTCAAAACCATCCTTCGCGGGCACCGCGACTGGTTCGGAAAGGTCATCGGCGGCAAGCGCGCCGATCTCGCCGGCCGCAACCTGGCAGGGGCCAAGCTCGCCGGCGCGACGCTCGCCGAGGCCAAGCTCACCGGCGCCAACTTGAGCGGTTGCGACATGACGAAGGCCAACTTGGCCAGCGCCGATCTGTTCGCGGCCGACCTCACCGACTGCAACCTCGAGGCCGCGGTGCTGACCCGCGCCGATCTGCGCGGCACCAAGCTCCGCAATGCACGTATCGATCGCGCCGACCTGCGCGACGCCAGCTTGGCCGAAGGAACCCTGGTCACGCTCGACGACGAGGGCGATCTCCGTTTCATCAAGTGGAACGGAGGCGAGTTCAGCATCGGCGGCGCTTCGCTCCAGGGCGTCAAGCTGGATGGCGCCCGCATCCCAGGCTCGTTCATCGCGCAAACCGACTTGACCGGCGCCTCGCTCAAGGGCGCGGTGCTCACCGGCGCCGATCTCTCCAATGCCAACCTGACCGACGTCGATCTCTCGGGCGCGACGCTCGAAAACGTCAACCTATCGGGCGCGAATCTGCTCGGCGCCAATCTCGCCGGTGCCAAGCTCACCGGCGCCAACCTCGCCGGCGCCAAACTGGTCGGCGCCAAGCTCTATGGCGTCGATCTCTCGACCCTCGACCTGCGCACGGTCACACGCGAAATCGCGCCGTCAGGCGAATTGGCCGAGCGTCTCGCCGCCCACACCAAATGGCTCGCCAGCCGCGGCGAGGACGGCACCCGGCTCACGGTCACCGATCAGGACCTGACCGCGACCGACTTCGCGAACCTCAACTTGTCGGTGGCGAGCTTCACCCGCGTCAAGCTGGTCGCGGCCAACTTCGCGCAAGCCAAGCTCAATTTCGCCGAGTTCGCCGAGTGCGACACAACGCGGGTCAACTTCGACCATGCCGAGTTGGCCGGCGTCCGCTTCGTGCGCTCAACGCTGGCCGAGGCCAATTTGGGGAGCGCCAATCTCGATCCCGCCGAAGTCGTCGATCGCTCGGGCAAGGGCTCGGGGCGCCTGGCGCCGGCCAAGCTCGCCGGCGCCGATCTCCGCCGCGCCAACTTGTCGAGCGCCAATCTCACCGGCGCCACGATCCGCGGCACCTATCTCGCGCAAGCCGATTTAAGCGAGGCGGTCGTCGCACCGCTCCGCTCGCGCGACGGCGTCCGCTTCAATACCTAACGCGGAATTCTAGTTCGGAGCCCGATCAGCGCCCGCGCGGGCTGCGACGATAGGTTGCGATCGCGATGTCGGCCGCCCGACGTGCGGTTTCCGGCGCGCGGGCGACGATCGCATAAGCGAAGCGGCCATCACTCCAGTAGGCGACGGCGACGTCCTCATCGTCCTCGACCGCGATTTCCGACGTGTCGCTGTCGTCGTCGCGGGTGACGAACAGCGTGATCCGCCCGCCGCGCCCGTCTTCATAGGTGAATTGCGCCGCCGGGCCTTCATCGTTCGACACCAGGCGGCCGCCCAGCAGTTTGAGGCCAATGGCTTCGAGCGCCGGCGCTCCGACCGGCTCGCCCAAGCGCCGCGACAACCACGTCATCAGCTGCTCGCGGTGGCCGGCGTCGATTTCGACCGGCTGGACCGGGTCGTTGGCGTAAAGCCGGTGCGCGCTGATCGCCTCGCCGACGAACCCAGGTTGGGCCGGCACGAGCAGCAAAAGCGCCACGCCGGCGACGATCGCGACCGCGGCCGGCCAGCGGGCCCGCCGGACTAGCCGGAACGCCGTCAAGCGAAACCGCAACTTGACTTTGAGCGCCTCGACGCCGGACGGCGTGGGTCCGGCGCCGGCGCTCAGCGCATCGCGCAGGTTGTCGACGTACGCCTTGAGTTCGGGATCGAAAAATCGTTCAGTCACCGCCCTTGCCTCCGCCAACCACCCTGAAACGCCGCGGTCCGACGCCATCGGTCAGATTACGCAGCGTTTCCCGACCGCGCGAAAGCCGCGACATCACGGTGCCGATCGGCACCCCCAGCACTTCGGCCGCCTCCTTGTAACTCAAGCCTTCGACTCCGACCAAGAGGATCACCGCCCGTTGATCCGGATCGAGCGCACCGAGCGATGCCACCATGTCGCGGAACTCGACATGGACCAATTGGCCGCCGTCGGCGACCGCGTCGTCGCCGAGGTCGCTGACGCTCAGGTGGTCGCCGCGCCGACTTTGGCTCCGAACCTCGCTCACATAGAGGTTGTGGAGGAGCGTGAACAACCATGCGCGAAGATTGGTACCCGGCACGAAGCGGTGGCTATTGGCCAGCGCGCGCACCAGGCAGTTCTGCACCAAGTCCTGGGCGCGGTCGCGGCTGGCCGTCAGCGCAAACGCGTAACGCTGCAATTGCTCGACATAGCTGTCGAGGTTGACGCGGAGGTCGGCGGCATCTTTGTCGGTTTTAACGTCCACGCGAGAACCAGTCCTTCGCCCGGCTAGCCGGATAATAGTGCGTCGACGCGAGGATCGAGAAATCCATTCCCGACAAAAAGAGACGCGCCCGCCGGAGGAGATGCCGGCGCGACGCGTTCCCGCTCGGCGTCCGAGAACGACGAGCTTACTCTTCGGTCACCGCGCTGGCGACTTTCTTTCCGTCCTTCTCGTCGAAAACCACGACCACGGTCTTCCCTTCCTTGATCGTCTCGACCATGACGTTCTTCGCCAGCGTGAAGGTTTCGCCGCTGCTGAGGACGAGCACCCGATCGGCGGGATCGATTTTTTCGATCGTTCCTTTGCTCTCCGCCGCGATTGCGGCGATCGCGGCTGTCGCGATCACCACGCCCACCATCGTCGCCAATGCCGTTTTCATCGGTCCCTCGTTGCGATTGAATTCCCCTACTACCGAATCAACGCAGCGGCGGGGTCGTTATTCCCACGCTCGGCAGGCGCGGCTTTCGCGGCCGAGGTGAAAAAGTAGAGCCGCCGGTTCGGCGGCTCTAAAGCCGAAGGGTTGGTGGTGCGTGGCGCGGCGGCGGTCTTTCGGTCGCCGCCACGCCGGGATCGGCTCTGCGTTCGCAGGTCCTCGCCCTATCAGGCCAAACGCCGGTGACGTCGGTTTATTCCCAAGCTCCCGATCGGAAGCGCTGACGTCGCTCAGTCGCAGAGCTTCGGATTGACGAGGCTCAGCACGCCGTCGGTCGGCGTGAAGCCGCCGCGCCGGGTGCGGTAGGTTGTGTAAGGATCGAGATCGACGTCGATCGCCCAACCGTGGTCGCGGAACAGCTTGCGCATGGCGCGGTGGATGAGATCGCTGTGGGTGCCCAAGTGGATGCGGCGGACCTTGCGAGTGAGGACGCCGATCGCCGGCGGCAGCGCGGTCAGCTCGGACGCCTGCATGTCGATCTCGAGGTAGTCGACGAACGGGAGCGGGCCGAGGACATCGGCGACGGTCACGGTCGAGACCAGTTCGACCTCGGCTTTGACCGCACCCAGCCCGAAGGTGATGCCGGTCGAGGCCTCGTGGATCAACTGGCGTACGGCATCGGCCGTCTTCCCGTGCGCAACGATCGCGTTGATGATCGCTTCGCGGATCGCGTCCTGGTGCATCGCGAAGTTGGTTCCAGTCCGGACCGGCGTGCTGGTGAAAGGAAGCGGCCGGTTGCGATCGCTGACCGCGACGTTGAGCAGCCAATGGTCGGCCGGGTCGATGCCGTTCTCGGTCAGGTGGCGCTTCAGCATCGCGAACATGTAGCGATCAGCCTCGACCGCGACCAAGGTGAAAGGGAGCGGCTTCAGGCGCCGGAGCAGGAGCGCGGCGTTGACGAGCGGACCGCCATAGTGGGCGCCGAGCGAGACCGCGACGTAGCGGTCTTCGGCCGCTTCGATCGACTGGTAGGTCGAGTACCACTCGAAAAAGGTCTCGCCGTCCTCGGGCACGGGCACGGTGGTCGCGCAAAAACCGGTGGCCGGGTCGGGCGGCATACCGCCGCAGCCCGGCGGCAGCGCGACGCCCAAAAAATTGCGGGCGCGGTTGTCGGCGACCGTACCGCGCCACGGGAACAGCCCCTTCAGCACGCCATCGACGCGCGCCAAGGTCGCGCCGTCGAGCACGACGGCGGGGGCGCTTTTCGGGGCCTCGGTCATGGTCGAGGAGCTTGCCCGCGGCCAGTTAACTTTCCGTAACCGCGGTGCCGGGTCGCGGGGCTCGCCCAAAGAGAAAGGCGCCGCCGGCCCGGCCGACGGCGCCCCAAAATCGATCGAAACGACGGCTACTTCGCCAGGCCTTCGACCTTCAAAGCCGCTTGAACCTTAGGCCGCGCGGCGATGCGGTCGTAGTACTTCTTGACGTTCGGCCACTTGCCGAGGTCGATCTTGACGAAGTTGGTCCACGACAAGACCGTGAAGGCGTAGGCGTCGGCGACCGAGAAGGACTTGCCCATCACGTAATCGTTCGCGCCGAAGTGCTTGTCGAGATAACCCAGGCGCATCTCGAGCCGTTGCAGCGCGATGTCCTTGCCTTCCTTGGGCATGTTCGGGTTGAACAGCGGTCCGAAGCCCTTGTGAAGTTCGGTGGCGATGAAGTTGAGCCACTCCTGGGCGCGGTAGCGTTCGATCGACCCGTTGGCCGGGATCAACTTGGCCCCGCTCGCCTTGTCCGCGATGTACTGCACGATCGCGGTGCCCTCGGTCAGGATCTGACCGTCGTCGAGCTCGAGCGTCGGCACGTAGCCCTTCGGATTGACCTGGTTGAAGTCCTTACCGGACTTGGTCTTCTTTTCCTTGAGATCGACCTGCTCGGCGTCGAACTTGAGGCCCGATTCGTGGAGCACGATGTGCGGTGAAAGCGAGCACGCGCCGGGCGAGTAGTAGAGTTTCATTGCGTTATGTCCTCCGCTTGGAATGTTCTTGGATCGCCGCGGGAGCGGCGTTGGGGGCGGCCGAACGGCCGAGCGGAGAGAATATGGCCCGGCGCTAGCCGCGGTCAAAGGCCACGGCTGCGCGCCCGATCAAAGCTGCGTGTGGAGCGCGGCCGCTCAGCCGAGCCGCGGGTTGCGCAGGCTCAAAACCCCGTCCTGGGTCCGGGTCGGCCCGTCGGGCGTATCGTAGTCGCGTTCGGGCAGGAGATCGGCGTGGATTCCCCAGCCGTGATCGCGGAACAAATGGCGCATCATCACGTGGAGGTCACCGCCGTGGGTGCCGAGGTGAACCCAGCGCACCTTGCGGTCCAGGAGCGCGATCGCCGGGGGCAGCGCGACGTATTCCGAGGACTGGATGTCGATCTCGAGGAAATCGACCGCGTCGTGCGGGCCGATCGCATCGGCGACCGTGAGCGCGCTCATGAACTCGATTTCGCCGGCGACCTCGGTGCCGTCGAGCGGGGTCGTGAGCGTGGTGGTGCCGGCGAGCACGAGCCCGGTCGCGACGCGGGCCTCGAACTTGTTCTTGATGATGCCGTCCAAGATGGTCTTGCGGTGGATCGCGCTGTGGAAGGCGACGTTGGCGCCGGTGCGGATCGGCGAGGTGGTGAACAGGACCGGCTTGTTGTCGCCGGAGACAACTGCGTTGACGATCGCATGGTCGGCCGGGTCGAACCCGTTGTCGGTGAAGTGCGCGCGGATCATCGCGCACATGTGCGGGTCGCCCTCGACCGCGATCAGCTTGACGGCGAGCTCGGGCCGGAGCCGGCGCGCGAACAGCGCGGCGTTGACGAGCGGGCCGCCATAGTGGGCGCCCAACGAAACCGCGGTGTAACGCTCGCGCGCGGCGCGCACCGATTGCAGCGCCGAGTAGAACTCGAAGAAGCCCTCGCCCCAGCGGAGCGTGGGCAACCCCGCTTCTTGGAACCGCGGCGGCGCCGCCGGATCGATCCCGACCCCGGGCGGTAGCAGCGCACCGAGGAAGTTCCGCGCCCGTCCGGCCGGAACCTCGCCCCGCCACGGCGCGAAGTCGGCGAATACGCCGGCAACGCGGCGGAGCGTCTTGGCATCGAGGGTGGCGTTGTCGATCGCCGCGACCGCGCTCATGGGAAGGCTTTCCGGGCGTTAGGGGCGGTTCAAAGCGCGAAAGCCTCGCACTTTTTGGGTTAAGGCGTCGTTAAGGGGCGGGCGAAAACCGGGGATTGCAAAGGCTCAGGACGCCGTCCTGGGTCCGGAACGAGCCCTCCGGGATCGCATAGATCGTTTCCGGCAGGAGGTCGGCCTCGATCTCCCAGCCGTGATCCCGGGACAGCGCGCGCATCGCGACATGGCCGTCGCCGCCGTGGCTGCCCAAGTGGATGCGCCGCACCTTGCGGTTCAGAAGCGCGATCGCCGGCGGCAGCACGACCGTTTCCGACGACTGGATGTCGATTTCGAGATAATCGACGACTCCGAGCGGCCCCAGAACATCGGGGATCGTGACCGCGCTCGCCATCGCGATCTCGCAAGCGATTTCCGTACCGGGCAGGCGAGTGGTGAGCCCGGTGGTGCCGTCGAGCAAGAGGCCGGTCACGACCGCGGCCTCGAGTTTATTGCGAACGACCAGGTCGGCGATGTACTGGCGCTCGGCTCGGCCGTGAAACGCGACGTTCGAGCCGGTGCGGACATCCGAGACCGTGAACGGCACCGGCCGGTTGTCGGCCGAGACCACGGCGTTAACGATGGCGTGGTCGTCGGGGTCGATGCCGTTGTCACGGAAATGCGTAGCCGCGAGCGCGCACATCGACGGATCGCCCTCGACCGCGACCAGCTTGAACGGGACGCCCGGCCGCAGCCGCCGTAGCAGCGCCGCCGCGTTGACGAGCGGGCCGCCGAAGTGCGCGCCCAAGGAAACGGCGGTGAAGCCCGCGACCGCCGCCAAGACGGCGCGGTGGATCGAGACCCACTCGTAGTAGCCCTCGCCCCAGCGGAGCGTCGGCCGCTCGGGCTCGACCGCGCGCGCCGGCGTGCCCGGATCGACGCCGACGCCCAGCGGGCGGACGACGCCCAAGAAATTGCACATGCGCCCGGCCGGTGCGATCCCGCGCCACGGTGCGAGGTCGGCGAACAACCCGGCGCCGCAGGCGAGATTCTTGCGGTCGAGCGGGACCGTGTCCGGCGGCGTAGCGATGGCAGTAACGGCGGTCATCGACGCCGACCTGTTAAGTGCCGATTAAGACCGCCGCTGGCGTGCTATCGTCTCGACCCGCATCGTCGAGCCGGAAGGGAGCCCGCCCATGAAAATCGGACTGCACGTCGTCAATTTCACATGGCCGGGCGGCGCGCGCGCGATCGGGCCGACCTTGGCGCAAATCGCCGAAGCGACCGAAGCCGTCGGCGCGGTCCGGCTGTCGGTCATGGACCACTATTTCCAAATGGAGATGATCGGCGACCCGGTGAAGCTCGACATGCTCGAGGGATATACCGCGCTCGGATTCCTGGCCGCCCGCACCAAGACCATCAAGCTCGGGCTGCTGGTCGGCGGCGTCACCTACCGCTATCCCGGCTTGATGGCGAAGATCGTCACCACCTTGGACGTGCTTTCGGGCGGCCGCGCCTGGCTCGGCATCGGCGCCGCATGGTACGACCGCGAGCACTTGGGCTTGGGCGTGCCGTACCCGCCGATGAAAGAACGCTTCGAGCGGCTCGAGGAGACGATTCAGATCTGCCTGCAGATGTGGAGCGAGAACAACGGCCCCTACAACGGCAAGCACTACCGGTTGACCGAGACCCTGAACGTGCCGCAATCGATCCAGCGCCCGCATCCGCCGATCCTGATCGGCGGCGGCGGCGAGAAGAAGACCTTGAAGCTGGTCGCGCGCTATGCCCAAGCCTGCAACCTGTTCTCGCGGTTGGGCGTCGACGGCGTCCGGCAAAAGCTCGAAATCTTGAAGCGCCATTGCGACGCCGAGAATCGCGACTACCGGACGATCGAAAAGACCATGAACTACGCCGCGCCCAAGCTGCCGGCGCCCGGGGCCGAGGCCGATGCGCTGCTCCGCGAGCTCGAGGCGTTCGCCAAGCTCGGGATCGAGACCGCGATCCTGGTGCCGTTCGGCGAGAAGCCGGTCGAAGACATCCGCGCCCTCGCACCGCTGATCGCCAAGGCGGCAGCCATCTAGCTACCGACCGAATATCAGACGGCCCTCACCTTGAGCCTGTCGAAGGGCGAGGGCCGATTGCAGCCGACCTCATGGTTCGACGCGCTCACCATGAGGTCCGTGAAGAGGTTCGCATGACCACCGATACGTTCGCGACGCCCGCCGAGCTCCGCGCTTGCTACGACCAGCCCTCGGAGATGATCCGAAAGCTGAAGCTCGGAAAACTCGACCGCCACGCCCGCCGCTTCATCGCGCTCTCGCCGTTCCTGGTGCTCGGCACCGTGGGCGACGTCTCGCCCAAGGGCGATGCCCCCGGCTTCGTCGCCGTGCTCGACGACACCACGCTCTTGATTCCCGACCGCCCCGGCAACAATCGCTTGGATTCGCTCCAGAACATCCTGGCCGAGCCGCGCGTCGGCCTGATCTTCTTCGTGCCCGGCTTCAACGAGACGCTCCGCGTCAACGGGCGCGGCTCGCTCACGCGCGAAGCCAAGCTTTTGGCGCCGCTCGCCGTGCGCGGCAAGGCGCCCAAGGCCGGCATCGTGGTCGCGGTCGAGGAAGTCTATTTCCACTGCGGCAAGGCGCTGATCCGCTCGCGGCTCTGGGATCCGGCGGCGCGGGTCGCGCGCGAGAGCTTCCCGACCATGGGCGCGATCGTCGCCGACCAGGTCGCCGGGCTCGATGCCGGCGAGATCGAGCATCACTACCAGACCGGGCTCAAAGAGCGGCTCTACTGACGAGCATGCTGGACGGCGCGCTTCGGATCGCGGCGACCGTTCTCGCCGCCTACGCCGCGATCGTCGCGCTCGCCTACTTCTTCCAGCGCTCGCTGCAATACTTTCCCGACCGCTCGGCTGCGAGCCCGGCTGCCGCCGGCGTGCCGGAGATGGCCGCGGTCGAGACGGCGAGCGCCGACGGCACCCGGCTGATCGGCTGGTACCGCGACGCCAAGCCCGGGCGCCCGACCGTCGTCCTGTTTCACGGCAACGGCGGCAACATCGGCGACCGCGCGTTCCTGGTGCGGCCGTGGCTCGACCGCGGCCTCGGCGTCGTGCTCTTCAACTTGCGGGGCTATGGCGGGAGCGGCGGCAGTCCGAGCGAAGCCGGCTGGTTCATGGACAGCGCCGCGGTGCTCGCCTTCGCGCGCGGGCGCGGCGTTCCGCCCGAGCGCCTGGTCGTCTTCGGCGAGTCGCTGGGCTCGGGCGTCGCCGTCAAGGTCGCGACCGAACACGCGATCGCCGCGCTCATCCTGCAGACGCCGCTCACCTCGGCCGCGGACGTCGCCCAGCACCACTATCCGTTCCTGCCAGCGCGGTGGTTGATCAAGGACCGCTACGATTCGGCCGCCCGCATCAGCGCGTTACGCGCGCCGCTCCTCATCGTCCATGGCGAGGCCGATCTCGTCGTTCCGGTCCGCTTCGGCCGCGCACTTCTCGCGGCCGCGCCTGAGCCCAAACGCGGCGTCTTCATTGCCGGCGCCGGCCACAACGACGTGCCGATCAAGGGCGGCGCCGACGCCGTGCTCGCGTTCCTCGCGGCGGCGTTCCCGTAGACCCCCACCCTTCCCTCCCCCTCGACGAGGGGGAGGGCCGGGGAGGGGGTTAGTTAGACGAACGCGTACTTCAAGACGAACAGCACCGCCAGGATCGCGATCACCGGCGAGACCTCGCGGGCACGGCCCGACGCCACCTTGATCACGGCGTAGGCGATGAACCCGACCGCGATGCCGTCGGCGATCGAATAGGTGAACGGCATGGTGAGCGCGGTCAGCACCGCCGGCGCGTACTCGGTCGCGTCCTCCCAGTCGATCTCGGTCAGGCCCTTGGCCATCAGGCAGGCGACGTAGATCAAGGCCGGCGCGGTCGCGAACGCCGGCACCGAACCGGCGAGCGGCGCGAAGAACAGCGCCAGCACGAACAGGATCCCGACCACGACCGCGGTCAGGCCGGTGCGGCCGCCGGCTTTGATGCCGGCCGCGCTTTCGATGTAGCTCGTGGTCGTCGAGGTGCCGAGCGCGGCGCCGATCATCGCCGCCGAGGAATCGACCGTGAGCGCCTGGCCGAGCCGCGGCACGGTGCCGTCGGGGCGCAGGAACCCGGCGCGGTGGGCGATGCCGATCAAGGTCCCGGAGTTGTCGAACAGGTCGACGAACAGGAACGCGAACACAACCGTGACCAGCCCGATCGAAAGCGCGGCGCCGATGTCGAGCTTCAAGAACACCGGCGCGATCGAGGGCGGCGCCGAGGCGATGCCGCCGAACTTCTGGAGGCCGAGGAGCATCGCGATCACGGTGACCGCCAGGACGCCGATGATGAGCCCACCCGGGACTTTGTAGTGGTCGAGCGCGATCATGATCGCGAAGCCGACCCCGGCCAGGATCACCGGCCACTTGGTAAAGTCGCCGTGCGTCACCAGGGTCGCCGGGTGATCGACGACGAAGCCGCAGGCCTGAAGCCCGATGATGCCGAGGAAGAGGCCGATGCCGGCCGAGATCGCGAGCTTCAAGGACTTGGGGATCGCGTTGATGATCCACTCGCGCACCGGCAGCACCGACAGGATGAAGAAGATGACGCCCGAGACGAATACGGCGCCCAGTGCCGCTTCCCAGCCGAACTTGGGCGCGACGGTGAACGCGAAATAGGCGTTCAGGCCCATGCCGGGTGCGAGCGCGATCGGGTAGTTGGCAATCACGCCCATCATCACGCTCGCGATCGCCGCGGCCAGGCAGGTCGCGACGAACACCGCGTTCTTGTCCATGCCGGCGTTGGCGAGGATCGCCGGGTTGACGAAGATGATATAGGCCATGGTCAGGAACGTGGTGACGCCGGCAAGGACCTCGGTCCGTACCGACGTGTTGTTGGCGCTCAGGCCGAAATGTTTCTCAAGCATATAGAACCCCCTGTGTCATTGCGGCCGGCCCGAAGCGGGCCGGCCTCCCAAAACTGTCGCGGAGAAAAAAACCCTCTTCATGAGTTCACGCGGAGGGCTGCACTGTCGAACACCAGCTCAGATGCAGTAGGTCTTGATCGGCTCGAAGCCGTTGAAGGCGACCGAGGCGTAGGTCGTGGTGTAGGCGCCGGCGGCGCGGATCTCGAGGCGATCGCCGATCGCGAGGTCGGCCGGCAGCGTGTAGTCGGCCTTCTCGTAAAGAATGTCGGCCGAATCGCAGGTCGGGCCGGCGAGCGCGACCGGCATCGGCTGGCCGGTGCGGGTGGAGACGATCGGGTACTGGATCGCCTCGTCCATGGTCTCGGCGAGGCCGCCGAACTTGCCGATGTCGAGATAGACCCACGACTTCCTGTCGCCGTCGGACTTTTTCGAGATCAGCACGACCTCGGTCTGGATCACGCCCGCGCTGCCGACCAGTTGGCGGCCGGGCTCGACCACGATTTCGGGGATGCGGTTGCCGAAGTGCTTGCTGAGCGAATCCTGGACCGCCACACCGTAGGTCTTGAGCCCGGGCACGGTGCGGCGATAGCGGGTCGGGAAGCCGCCGCCGATGTTGAGCATCGACAGCATGACGCCTTTCTCCTCGCACTGGCGGAACAGCCACGCCGCCTGCTCGACGGCGATGTCCCACTGCGAGGGGTCGCGCTGCTGCGAGCCGACGTGGAACGACACCCCGACCGGGACGACGTCGCGCTTGGCCGCCTCGAGCAGAAGCGTTTTCGCCATCTGGACGTCGCAGCCGAACTTGCGCGACAGAGGCCAGTCGGCGTTGGCGTTCGAGGTGAGAATGCGGCAGAACACGCGGCTGCCCGGCGCCGCATCGGCGATCTTGGCGAGTTCGGCGTCAGAATCGAACGCATAGAGTGTGACGCCGCGCTTGAACGCCTGCGCCACGTCTTCCTTCTTCTTGATGGTGTTGCCGTAGGAGATGCGGTCGGCCTTGGCCCCGGTCGCGAGCACCATGTCGATCTCGTTGACCGACGCGGTGTCGAACGACGACCCCATCTTGTCGAGCAGCGTCAAGATCTCGGGCGCCGGGTTGGCCTTGACCGCGTAGTAGATGCCGGCATGCGGCACCGCGGCCCGCAGCCGCCGATAGTTGTCGGCGACCACGTCCAAATCCATCACCAGGCACGGCGTGGGAGGCTTTTGCTCGGCGAGGAAACGTTCGATGCGCTTGGTCATTGTCGGGGTTCTCCTATCGCGCGCTCGTCAAGCGACGCGGAAATTCTTGAACTGCCAGGGGTCGGAGGCGTCGACCGCCTCCGGGAACAGGGCGCCGCGACCGGCAAGCGGGGTCCAGTCGGAATAGACGCCGACCACGTCGCCCAAGTAGGGCTTGGCGATCTCGAGGACGCGGGCGTGGTCCATGTTGTCGGCCTCGACCACGCCGGCCCTGGGATTCTCGATCGCCCAGATGACGCCGGCCAGCACCGCCGCGGTGACCTGCAGGCTGGTGGCGTTGTTGTAGGGGGCGACGCGGCGGGCTTCGCCGATCGAGAGCCGCGAACCGAACCAGTAGGCGCCCTTGGCGTGGCCCATCAGCAGCACGCCCAATTCGTCGATGCCGGTCGCGATCTCGTTCATCATCAGCCGTTTCGCGGACTGCAGCGTCCAGTTCTTGCCGGCGAGCTCGTGCAAGGACAGCACCGCGTCGTCGCACGGGTGGTAGGCGTAGTGGACGGTCGGCCGGTAGCGGACGGTGCCGCCCTCGACCAGCGAGTAGTAGTCGGCGATCGAGATCGACTCGTTGTGGGTGACGAGGAAGCCGTGGAACGGCCCTTCGAGCGGGGTCCAGGTACGGACCCGGGTCGAGGCCCCCGGCCGCATCAGGTAGATCGCGGCATCGCAGCCGAAGCCGTGGCGGCGGGCGTCCTCGGGGAAGTGGCGCTCGTGGGTGCCCCAGCCGAGCTCGGCCGGCTGCGAGCCCTCGCCGACGAAGCCATCGACCGACCAGGTGTTGACAAACTCGCCCGGCTTCTTGGGCTCGAGCGAGACCTGGGTGTCGCGTTCGGCGATGTGGATGGTCTTGATGCCCAGATCGCGGGCGAGCAAGGCCCAGCCGATGCGATCGCGCGGGCTGCGTACGTTGTGGCCGGTGTCACGGGCGATCGCGAGCAGCGCCTCCTTGACGAAGTGCGAGACCAGGCCCGGATTGGCGCCGTGGGTCAGGACCACGGTCGGCCCGTTGGCCAGCCTGGGCGCCAAGGCGAGCGCCAACTCGCGGAGTGCGTAGTTCGAACGCTGCGACGGCGTGAGCGCGGGGTCGGTGTAGCCGCCGGCCCACGGCTCGATGCAGGTATCGAGGTAGAGCGCGCCTTGCTGGTGCGCGAGCTCGATCAGCGCGACCGAGGCAACATCGACCGAGAGGTTGAGCAGTAAGTCGCCGGCGCGCAGCAGCGGCGTCAGCACCTCGCGGTAGTTGCCGCGATCGAGCGGGATAACGTTGAACGCGACGCCCAGATCGGCGGCGACGTCGCGGCCGCGTGCGTCCCCGGTCACCACCACCACGTTTTCGCGTGGCATGTCGACGTGACGCAGGAGCAACGGTAGAACGCCTTGACCGATCGAACCGAACCCGACCATCACGATGCGATGGTCGTAAGCGACGTGCTTGCTACTCATTCGCTGCCTTTCCTCCATTCCCGTGGCGCGCTTGACGGCGCCTCGGGACCGACTGAGAAACGACCCGCACCGGCGCTGGGCAAAGCCCAAACGCGCGCGATGCGGCGCTACGGAAACGGCTAACGCCCGCCGGAACCCCTGGCCGAGGTTCGAGCGAGAGGTCGTTCACCCGTCGATGGAGGGATAGGGCGCTTCGTGCCCGGAGAACATCGTATCCACTTCCCTTAAGGTGCCGGCCCACTGTCGACCGGCTTTGCCGAAAAGGACGCGGTCACGTCGTTGCTTGACCCTACTAATGGGGCCTTGGGCACGTGCGATTGGCGTCTATTAGTTCCAATAAGTTAGAGTTTTTTCCAATGCAAGACTTTTTATTGCCCGCACGAAAAATTGTTGCGTGGCGTTGCATGGAGCACGCACCCGGTGGTCGGGCTCGGCGGTGCGGCCGTCACGCTGCCGGGATCGGCAGCCCGCCGTCGCACCTGTTACTATCTTCTCCTGCCCTCAACCTGTCGCGAGGCGGAACGATGGCGCTCACCAACGACAGCGTGCTCGGCACGATCGCGAAGATCCACAAGGACAACCCGTTCGACGAGCATCCGTTGTGGAAGGGCCTGATCGACGGCGCCTTCGCCCTCGCCCAGGTGCGCGAGTTCGCGCGCCAGTTCAGCGTGTTTCCGCTTCACAACCACCGCTACCACGGCCCGATCTACGTCAATTGCCCCGACCCCGGCTGGCGACAGCTGATCGCCGAGGTCGTCTACGAGGAAGGCACCGGCCGGCTCTACGCCGATGGCCGCTCGCACAACCAGCTTTACGTCGATTTCGCCGCCGAACTCGGCCTCGACCGCACCGCCATCGCCGATACCGAATTCTGCCCCGAGGTGCGCGGCTTCAAAGGCTGGTACGAGGGCATGTGCAACCGCCCGTTTCTCGAGGCGGTGTCGGCTCACATGCTGGCGGCCGAGGCGCACGGTCCGGGCGTGTTCCGCCATCTCGCCACGTCGTTCCAGCGCCAGTTCGGGCTCACCGACAGGGCGGTCGCGTTCTGGGTCGTGCACGACGTCGCCGACGAGGACCATTCCGGGATCGGCAAGCGCCTGCTCGACCAATTCGCGACCACTACCGACGAGCGCCGCCGTGTCCTGACCATCGTCAGACAAACGGTCGAAATGACGTTCCTGATGTACGACGGCATCCATAAGCGCGTGCTGGCCGCGGCCTGAAGCCATTCGGCGCTTGCATCGGCCGACGCGCTTCTCGACAATGCCGGCCGCGCATCGAGGGAGCGCGATGCATCACGTCGAGATACCGGAAGAGCATCTGGCCCGCGTCGTCCGCCGCCGCGGCACGCTGCATCCGTTCGCCGCGTTCGCGCCGGCGACGGCGGCGCTGGTCGTGGTCGACATGCAGAACGCGTTCGTGGCACCCGGCGGCCTGGCCGAGGTGCCCCAGGCGCGCGCGATCGTCGCCAACATCAATCGCCTGGCCGGTGCGCTCCGGGCCGCCGGCGGACTGGTGGTGTGGGTGCGCGGCCACGTCGAGAGCGAGCGCGGCCCGTGGGCGCTCTACCTGAAAAGCTTCGAAGCCAAGCCCGGCGCGTGGACCGCGACCTTGAAGCGCGGCGCCGACGGCTGGAAGTTCTGGCACGAGATGGACGTCCAGCCCGAAGATGTCGTCGTCCACAAGGACCGCTACAGCGCGTTCTACGGCCCCGACGATCTGAACGGGCTGCTCAGGCGCCGCGGCATCGCGACCGTGGTCGTCGCCGGCACACTCACCAACTCGTGCTGCGAGTCGACCGCGCGCGACGCCATGAACCACGATTATCAGACGATCATGGTGATGGACGCCAACGCCTGCCGCTCGGACGCCGACCACCTGGCGACGATGTCGACGTTCATCATGAGCTTCGGCGACGTGCTCGCGACCGACGCGATCGTCCAGCATCTCGCCCAGTACCGGCGCAACGCCACGGCGTCGGCCGCGTAGCGACAGGGGTCGTTTCGAGGAGTCCGTCATGGCCTTGATGCCGAAACCGACCGGTGTGCCGCGGCAGCTGGTGGCGCAGATCAGCGGCGCCGAAGTCGGCCGCACCAAGTTCCCGATCTACGACAGCGCCCCTTTGGGCTTCCCCGAATATTGGTACCCGGTGATGTGGTCGCGCGACTTGAGCCCGCGCCAGGGCATCGGTCTCACCCTGCTCGGCCGCGACATCGCTTTCTTCCGCGACGGCGGCCGTGCCTACGCGATGGAAAATCGCTGCCCGCACCGCGGCGTCCAGCTGCACCCGGCGGCGTGCGATTTCCCGGGCACGCGCACCTGCTCCTATCACGGCTGGGTGTTCGACCTTAAGACCGGCGCGCTCAAGGCCGCGCTCACCGATGGTCCCGATTCGCCGGTAGTCGGGAAAGGCAACGTCAGCGTCCGCACCTATCCGGTCGAAGAGCGCCGCGGCCTGGTCTGGATTTACCTCGGCGATGAAACGCCGCCGCCGGTCGAGACCGATATTCCCGACGAGTTCCTGATGAGCGATGCGATCCTCACCGGCCGCATCACGACCCGGGCCGGCGACTGGCGCCATGGTTGCGAGAACGGCTACGACGAGGGCCACGTCAAGTACCTCCACCGCCGCGGCGCGTGGACGTTCTGGCGCCGCGCCCCGGCGTGGGGCTGGTCGGAGCCGCGCATGTCCGAAGACGGCAAATGGCTGACACGCGATCTGGCCGACATCGGCTTCGGCGCGGAGTATCCGGGCCTCGGCCACTGGCCGCCCAAACATTGGTGGCGGTGGCGGCGCGGCGCCCGCGGTATCCGCTTCCGGCTGCCCGGCAATTTGCGCGTCCAGTACGCCAACTGGGCCCATTACGAGTGGTACGTCCCCACCAAGCAGGGCTACCACCGCTACCTCCAGTTCATCTGCAAACGCGCGACCGGACTCGGCGCGCTCTGGCACCGGATCAAGTACTACCTCTACATCCGGCCGTTCTTCCACCGCCAGTTCAACGACCAGGACGCCTGGATGGTCGAGAACATGACGACGCCGCCCGAGATCCTGTACCGGCCGGACCGCGCCATGCAGTCGCTCCGCCAGTACGTCGACGACCACGCGCGCGGCATCAAGCGCGATGCGCCGCCGCCCGAACGCTTCGTCCGCAAGAAAGCGCAGAATGAAGTCATCAGTTGACGGCGGCGAGACCGGCGGCCGCCACGTCGACGTCGGCGGCCTCGCGCTTTACATCAACGACATCGGCCGGGGGTACCCGGTCATCTGCCTGCACGGCGGCGGTCCCGGCGCCTCGGGCTGGAGCAATTTCAAGCAGAACGTGCCGGCGATTTCGGCCCGCTACCGCATGATCCTGATGGACATGCCGAACTTCGGCCGCTCGCAGATGTGTTCGACGCCGGAGGGGCGGCTCTCGCACTGCGCGATCGCGATCCGGAAGCTGATGGACACGCTCGGGATCGAGCGCGCGCATTTCATCGGCAACTCGATCGGGGCGCAGTCGGTGATCAAGTTCGCGATCGACTGCCCGGCCCGCATCGACCGCTTCGTCGCCATGGGCAACAACGCGTTCCAGCACGGCTTCTTCATGCCGCGCCCGACCGAGGGCATCAAGATCATCAGCGACTACTACCGGGGCGAGGGCCCGACCCGCGACAAGATGCGCAAGTTGATCCAGACGCTGGTGTGGGATTCCTCGTTCCTGACCGACGCCATTGTCGAGGAGCGCTTTCAAGCGAGCGCGACGCCGGCCGCGATCGCGCAATGGACCAAGGACCCGCCCAAGGCCGAGGACATCAGCCACCTCTTGGGCAAGGTTCAGTGCCCGACCCTGTTCGTGTGGGGCGCCGAGGACCGGTTCTCGTCGATCGATTCCGGCCTCACCATGGTCAAGATGTTCAAGGACGCCGAGATCCACATCTTCCCGCGCTGCGGCCATTGGGCCCAGGTCGAGCGCGCCGCCGACTTCGACGAATTGGCGCTAGGCTTCTTCGAGCGAGGCCAGCGGTAACGGGCCGACGGCGTGCAGCCAGGATCGAATCCTTGCCCGTCCGGCTCATCGCCCAGGTCTCCGGACTCGATACATATCGACGGCTGTTCGTAGCATTTCCTTTACCGGCGGCTGTGGGCTGACGCGACAGCAGATCAATTATTTGGTCGCGTTCTTCGCTGGCGAGGCCGGCGCAAGCGGCCGCCGCGACGAATGTCGTCGTCTCAACGACCGTGTGTCAGGCAGTCATGGCGCGCACAGAAAAGACTTGATGGCAGCGGATAGGCCCACCACGATCGTCGTAATGTCGTCCTACCTGCTCAACAAAGCGATGTACGAGGCGACGCGGGCAGAAAACACGGCCGCGTTCCAGCACGACAAGGCGGCGTGGCTCGGCCGCTATCCGCTTTCGGAGAACGAACGGAACGCGTTGCTCGGGCCGTCGTTCCGCTCGCTGTTGGCGCAGGGCGGGTTGCCCAACCTGGTCTACCGCTATTTTCGCCTGCACGGGTTCCGCGCG
>VGEO01000014.1 GCA_016869275.1 Alphaproteobacteria bacterium
TGACATAGGCCGTGGCGCCGCGAGCCGCGGCGCCGGCGCGGCCCAAGGCTTCGGTTTCGGCGTGCGGCCGCCCGCCGGCCTGGGTCCAGCCGCGTCCGACCACCGCGCCGTCCTTGACGAGGACGCAGCCGACGGCGGGATTGGGCCATACCCGCCCGAGCCCGCGCGCCGCGAGTCCGAGCGCCGCCGCCATGTGGTGCGCGTCAGTCGTCGTTCTTGCCGCCTTCGGGATTTCCAACCAGACCGCCTATGAACTTCTCGAAGTCCTTGGCTTCGCGGAAGTTGCGGTAGACCGACGCGAACCGGACATAGGCGACCGGATCGAGGTTGGCCAAACCCTCCATCACCATCTCGCCCACCATCTCGGACGGGATTTCCGATTCGCCCAGGCTCTCGAGCCGGCGGACGATGCCGTTGACCATGCGCTCGACCCGTTCGGGATCGACCGGACGCTTGCGGCACGCGACCAGGATCGAGCGATGCAGTTTGTCGCGGTCGAACGGGACGCGCTGGCCCCCGCGTTTGACCACGGTCAACTCGCGCAGCTGGACCCGTTCGAAGGTGGTGAAGCGCGACCCGCACGCCGGACAAAAGCGCCGCCGCCGGATCGCCGAGTTGTCCTCGGTCGGACGCGAGTCTTTGACTTGCGTTTCGTCATTGCCGCAAAACGGGCAGCGCATGGTCCCCTCCAGTCTTATTATCGCCCTATCGCTTAGACTTGTCGTCCTCTTGCCTCGTCGCCCGTTATCCGCCGAGCCCATAGATCGGGAAGCGCCGGCACAGCGCCAGCACCTCCGCCCGCACTTCGCTTTCGACCGCCGTGTTGTCGTCGGGGTGCCGGGCAAGGCCGTCCAACACCTCGACGATCATGCGGCCGACATCGCGAAATTCGGCGAGCCCGAAACCGCGCGTGGTGGCGGCGGGCGAGCCCAATCGAATCCCCGACGTCACCGTCGGCTTCTCGGGATCGAACGGGATGCCGTTCTTGTTGCAGGTCATGTGCGCGGCTTCGAGCGAGCGTTCGGCCGCTTTACCGGTCAGGCGTTTGGGCCGGAGGTCGACTAGCATCAGGTGCGTGTCGGTGCCGCCGGAGACGATCGCGAGACCGCCGTTGACGAGGCTCGCTGCCAGCGCGCGGGCGTTGTCGACTACCGCCTGCGCGTACGAGCGGAACTCGGGCCGGAGCGCTTCGCCGAACGCGACCGCTTTGGCCGCGATCACATGCATGAGCGGTCCGCCCTGTAGAAACGGGAACACCGCGGAGTCGACTTTCTTGGCGATGTCGGAATCGTTGGTGAGGATCATGCCGCCACGCGGGCCGCGCAGGGTCTTGTGGGTGGTGGTGGTAACGATGTGAGCGTGCGGGAACGGGCTCGGATGCACGCCGGCGGCGACCAAGCCCGCGAAATGCGCCATGTCGACCATGAACAGCGCGCCGACCTCGTCGGCAATCGCGCGGAACGCCGCGAAATCGATGATGCGCGGATAGGCCGAGCCGCCGGCAATGATCAATTTGGGCCGGTTCGCACGGGCGAGCGCCGCCACCTCGTCGAGGTCGATGCGGTGATCGTCGCGGCGGACGCCGTATTGATACGCCTTGAACCATTTGCCCGACAGGTTGGGCGGCGCGCCGTGGGTCAAATGCCCGCCGGCCGCGAGCGACATGCCGAGAATGATATCGTTCGGCTGTAGCAGCGCGCCGAATACGCCCTGGTTCGCCTGTGCGCCCGAGTGCGGCTGGACGTTGGCAAAGCCGCAGCCGAACAACTTCTTGGCGCGGTCGCGGGCGAGGTCCTCGACATCGTCCATGAACTCGCAGCCACCGTAGTAGCGCCGTCCGGGGTAACCCTCGGCGTACTTGTTGGTCATCACCGAACCCTGGGCGGCCAGCACCGCCGGGCTCACGATGTTTTCCGACGCGATCAACTCGATCTGGTCCTGTTCGCGCCGGAGTTCGCCGGCGATCGCGGCATGCACCTGCGGATCGGCGGTTTCGAGATCGGCGGCAAAAAATCCGGACGCCGCCGGGCGAACCGGAGCTTCAGACCGGGACATTGGCGGGCTTCCTCGGCTTGGCCGGCTGACCGAGCTTGGCGACGCGGCGCTCGTGGCGGCCGCCGGCGAACGGGGTCGTCAGAAAAGCCCGTACGCAATCGCGCGCCACTTCCTCGCCGACGATGCGGGCGCCGAGCGCGATCACGTTGGCGTCGTTGTGGGCGCGCGCGAGCGTCGCGGTGGTGACGTCATGACAGACGGCGGCGCGGATGTGGGGAGCGCGGTTGGCGGCGATGGCGATGCCGATCCCGGTTCCGCACACGAGAACGCCACGGCTCGCGCGCCCCTGCGCCAACGCTTCCACCAGCGCGTGCGCGAAATCAGGATAGTCGACCGACTCGGGCCCATCGGTTCCGCAGTCGAGCGTGGCGTAGCCAGCACCCTCGATCTCGTCCTTGAGGACATTCTTCAACCGGAACCCGGCATGGTCGGCGGCGAGCGCGATCGTTTCCTGAGAGGCCATTCGCGAACGGGCAGGTACCTGAACGGGACGAGACCGGCTTCAATACCACAGGTCGCTTGGCCTCGCCATGCCCGCACAAATGCTCGGCCGCGTTCGCGGTCGACGAAGCTGCGGACCCAAGATATTGATATTGCGAGCTTTTGCTGCGCCGTTCAAACGACGATGCCGCCGCGGCCGGTCGAACTGGCATCGGTCGGCGGCTCGTCGTTGCCTTTTTTTTTGGCGAGAACGTAGCGGAGTTTGCGGATAGCGAGCGCGCTCAGTTCGGATTCGGCTGTGTTGGCCGGGGCGATGACCGAGACTTCCTCGCCGGTCTCCGGATCGATGGCCGTCGCTTTGACCGAACTACCGATCTGACGAAATTCGAGCAGGTATTCCTGTTTGTCGGTCGCGCCCATGCCGGTGGGGCAGCATGCCATTCGGGATCGGCGAGCGCCACCGCCGGACCGTTCCACGGCGGCGTAAAAAAAGCCCCGCTCGCGCGGGGCGTTAGTTTGGGCTTGGGATCGTGATGGATCCGTGCGTACGACCTTCATTAGAGCTATCTTGAGGGGAATAATCAAGATATAAATTCTATCTTAAGTTGTAATTCGCCGGTAAGCGCAATGTTTACGCTAAGTCACTGATCCATCTTGTCGTTTTTTGCGTTAGGCGGCGCGCCGAAGCGACAACTCGCCCCAGACCGCGTTCAACGCACGGATCAAGTCATCCATCATCGCATCGGTATGGAGCGGGCCCGGCGTGAAGCGCAGCCGCTCGGTCCCCCGCGGGACGGTCGGATAGTTGATCGGCTGCACGTAGATTTTATAGCGGTCGAGCAGGATGTCGGAGACCCGCTTGCAAAGATCGGCATCGCCAACCAGCACCGGTACGATATGGCTCGAAGACTCCATGACCGGTAAGCCGGCGTCCGCCAACAGCTTCTTGAGCCGCGTCGCGCGCTCGTGCTGGCGGTCACGCTCGGCGCCACTGGTCTTGAGATGTCGGACGCTGGCGAGCGCGCCAGCCGCAAGCACCGGCGACAGCGCGGTCGTAAAAATAAATCCCGGCGCATAGCTCCGGACCGCGTCGACGGTGACGGCATCGGCTGCGATATAGCCGCCTTGAACGCCGAACGCCTTGCCGAGCGTGCCTTCGATGATGTCGACGCGCGCCATGACGCCGTCCCGTTCGGCAACGCCGGCACCATGCGCGCCATACATGCCAACGGCGTGAACCTCGTCGAGATACGTCAGCGCGCCGTAGCGCTCGGCGAGATCGCAAATCGCGCCGATCGGCGCGATGTCGCCGTCCATCGAATAGACCGATTCGAAGGCAATGACTTTAGGCCGATCGCGATCGTGCTCGCGCAACAGCGCCTCGAGGTGAGCGACATCATTGTGGCGGAAGACCTTCTTCTCGCCCTTGCCGAAGCGAATGCCCTGGATCATCGAGGCGTGGTTGAGCGTATCGGAGAAAACCACGCAGTCGGGCAACAGGTTCGAGAGCGTCGACAACGTCGCTTCGTTGGCGACGTAGCCCGACGTAAAAAGAAGCGCGGCATCCTTGCCGTGCAGGCTCGCGAGCTCGCGTTCGAGTAAAACGTGGTAGTGCGTGGTGCCCGAAATGTTACGGGTTCCGCCGGCACCGGCGCCGACCTTGTCGAGCGCCTCGCGAATCGCCGCGCGGACCGCAGCGTGCTGACCCATGCCGAGATAGTCGTTCGAGCACCACACCACGACCTCGTCGATGCCGACGCCCTTGTGGCGGGTCGCCCGCGGGAAGTCGCCAGCGTGCCGTTCGAGGTCGGCGAACACGCGATAGCGACCTTCGCGCTTGAGCTCGCCGATCTTGTCGGCGAAAAATTTGGTGTAGTCCATGCGAACCCTGCGGCGGTCACTTTACCCGATTTCGCAAAGCCCACAAACCGGGCCCTCTCACGAGTGTGTGTACGGATAATCACCCTATGCGTTGCCGCGCGGACCAACAGAGGTTAAAACGCCGGTTGGCCGCGAAAGGAACCTCCGATGCAGGTGCTAAACCCGAAAGGGTGGAAACAGCCCAAAGGTTATGCCAACGGGATCGCCGCGACGGGTCGTCAGGTATTCGTGGCCGGCCAGATCGGCTGGAATGGCCAGGAGCAGTTCGAAACCGACGATTTTGCCGGCCAGGTGCGGCTGGCATTGCAGAACGTCGTCGCCGTGCTCGCCGAAGGCGGCGCCAGGCCCGCGCACATCACGCGCATGACCTGGTACGTGGTCGACAAGAAGGAGTACCTCGCCGCGGCCCGCGACATCGGGCGCGCTTATCGCGAGGTAATCGGCGCACACTATCCGGCGATGACGTTGGTGCAGGTCGCCGACCTGCTCGAAGATCGCGCCAAGGTCGAGATCGAAGTCACTGCCGTCGTACCGGCGTGACGCCGCCGCGGGCGACGGCCCGCGGCCCGGACCCGTGCTAGAATTCGGGAGAAACAGGATCCTCCGATGAGCATCGCCAGCGCCGATCAACGCAAATCCGCCACGGCCAAAGCCGCCGAGTTCAAGTGGGACGACGCGTTCCTGCTCGCCGATCAGCTTTCCGAGGACGAGCGGCTGGTGATGGAGAGCGCGCGCAACTACTGCCAGCAAAAACTGATGCCACGCATCCTGCAGGCGTTTCGCAACGAGACCTTCGACCGCGCCGTGTTCGACGAAATGGGCGAGATGGGATTCCTCGGCTCGACCCTCGAAGGCTATGGCTGCGCCGGCGTCAACCACGTCTGCTACGGGTTGATCGCGCGCGAGGTCGAGCGGGTCGACTCCGCCTATCGCTCGACCATGAGCGTGCAGTCCTCGCTCGTGATGTACCCGATTTACACTTTCGGCAGCGAAGCGCAGCGCCAGAAGTATTTGCCGGGCCTGGCCGCGGGCAAGCTGGTCGGCGCGTTCGGCTTGACCGAACCCGACCACGGCTCCGACCCCGGCGGCATGAAGAGCCGCGCCCGCGCCAGCAAAGGCGGATTCCTGCTCTCGGGCACCAAGACCTGGATCACCAATTCGCCGATCGCCGATGTGTTCGTGGTGTGGGCCAAGAACGATGCCGGCGTGATCCGCGGCTTCATCCTCGAGCGTGGCATGAAGGGGCTCACCACGCCCAAGCTCGAGGGCAAGTTCTCGCTCCGCGCCGGCCCGACCGGGCAAATCGCCATGGACGACGTGTTCGTGCCGGCGGAGAACGAACTGCCCGAGGTCTCCGGGCTCAAAGGCCCGTTCTCGTGCCTCAACAAGGCGCGCTACGGCATCGGTTGGGGAGCGCTCGGCGCCGCCGAGTTCTGCTGGCACGCGGCGCGGAGCTATACGCTCGAACGCAAGCAGTTCGGCCGGCCGCTCGCCGCCAACCAGTTGATCCAGAAGAAGCTCGCCGACATGCAGACCGAGATCTCGATCGGGCTGCTGGCGTGCCTGCGGGTCGGCCGGCTGATGGACGAGGGACGCGCCACGCCGGAAATGGTCTCGATCATCAAGCGCAACAGCTGCGGCAAGGCGATCGACATCGCCCGCGTCGCCCGCGACATGCACGGCGGCAACGGCATCGCCGACGAGTATCACGTGATCCGCCACGTCTTGAACCTCGAGGCTGTCAACACCTACGAAGGCACCCACGACGTCCACGCGCTGATCCTCGGCCGCGCCCAGACCGGGATTCAGGCGTTCTCGGCCTGATCGGCGAACCGGTCGATGCTGAGCCCGCAGCTTCGTATCCTCGGCCGCTTCAACCGCTGGGCCAATCGCAAGGTCTACGCCGCGGTCGCTGGCCTGACCGATGCCGAGTACCGGGCCGATCGCGGCGCCTTTTTCCGCTCTACCCATCGCACCTTGAACCACATCCTGGTCGGCGACCGGCTGTGGCTCCGACGCCTGACCGGGAGCGGCGATCAGCCGAGCAGCCTGGACGCGATCCTCTACGACGACTTTCCGAGTTTACAGGCGGCCCGCGAGCGCGAAGACGAGCGCATCGTCGCGTACGTCGACCGCCTGGAAGAGGACGCGCTCGACCGCCCGTGCGCGTTCACGAACGTGGCGGGTGAGGCTTTCACCTTCGCTCTCGGCCCCCTCATCATCAATATGTTCAACCACGCTACCCATCACCGCGGCCAGGTGCATGGGATTTTGACCGGGCTCGGTAAGGAGTCGCTCGCGCTCGATCTCTTCATCTATTTGCGCGAGGCCGGCGCCTAGCCCCAAGCCGATTCCCCGAAAGCCGAAAGGACCGACATCATGGCTCGCTCACCGACCCGTCGCCCGGTACTTGTTGCGTTAGCCGCTACCGCCGCCTTCGCCCTCGCCGTGGTGTCGGCGGCGCACGCACAAGAGAAGTCGAAACTCACGGTGGTATTCCCGACACCGCCACAGACTTTCGGTATCCCCTACTACATCGCTAAGGACTCGGGCTGGTACGCCAAGAACGGCCTCGAGATCGAGGAACAGACGATCGCCGGCACGCCCAACGTGATTCGCGCCATGCTGGCGGGCCAGGCCGACGTCGGCATTCTCGTGATCGACAGCTTTTTCGTCGCCGTCGCCGAAGGCGCCAAAATGAAAGCGATCGGCTCGTGGCAGCCGGTCGCCGACTATCAGTTGGTCGCGCGCAAAGGCCTAATTAAGTCAATTCCCGATATGGCCGGGAAGACCTTTGCCGGCTTCTCCAGCGGCAATCTGTTGGAGCACGTGCCGCAACTCCTGATGAAGAAGTATGGCAAGGATGCGAAGGCGATGGCCTATGTTTCGATCGGCGGCCATCCCGAGCGCGTGCAGGCGGTGGCGGTCGGCAAGGCCGATGTCACCATGGTCAACACGATCGCTGCCCTTGGCGGTGTCAAGCAGGGTTCGGTCGAAATCCTCACCACGGTCGAAAAGGAGCTACCGGGGCTGGGCTACGTTTATTCGGTGGTGACCGATTCCGGCCTGGCCGATCCAACCAAGCGCAAGGCGCTCGAAGTCTTCACTCGCGGCGCGGTCGAGGGGGCGCGCGCCGCGCTCGGAGACGCGGCGCTCACGACCGCGACCATGCTGAAGCGCACGCCCAACGTCGACCCGGTGCTGCTCAGGTCGGTGATCGAAGAGCTGATCCGCTTGAAAGCGTGGGACGCCAACGGCGGCGCCGACGTCAACGCGGCCGAAACAGCGGCCAAGACCTACCACGAACTCGGCATCGTCAAGCGGCGGTTGGGCGCGGCCGAGATCATGGACCGCTCGGTCATGGAGAAGGTGCTGAAAGACTTGGGGACGGTCTGAGCCGCTCGGGCTCGCCTAAGCCGTCGCCACGTCGGTTAGACCGAAGTCGGTGCCCTTGTAGAGCAGCGGCTCGCCGGTGGTCTTGGCGAGCGCGTAGGCAAAGCAGTCGCCGAAATTGAGGTTGGCACGATGTCGGCCGCGCCCGTACTGATGGTAGGCTTCGCGCGCCATTTCCCCCTGGGCTCGATCGACCGGCACGACTTCGAGTCCGGCCCGCACCATGAATCGATCGAGGTCGCGTCGGCCGACGTCACGCCGGCGTCGATCGAGCACGATCGAAGCTTCGACGAAACTCGCCACCGAGATGAGCCGGGTTTGGTCGAACGACATCCGCGCAGCGAACGCCGCGCCTTCGGTTTCGCCGAGGAGAATTGCGACGACCGCGGACGTGTCGATCACCATCAGGTCGGCAGCCCGTCCTCGTCGTAGCCGAGGATTTCGTCCGCCGACCGTGAATCGTATTCCGGCGCGCTGGCGCAATGGCGCGCAATTTCCATCAGGTCCTCGACCAGCCGCTCATCCGTCTTGCGCCGGCGCACGCGCGTCAGCTGCTCGCGGAGTGCGATCTTGACCGCCTCAGTAATCGACTCGCCGGTCGCCTGCGCAAGCTCGCGCGCGAGCTTGTCGGTCTCCGGATCCTTGATGCTGAGCGCCATTTTCTACCTGTATAGAAAAAAGTATATACAGGTAGAAAGAAGGAGCAAGTTTATTGTTTACTTTAATTAAATCAATATCTTAGGTATTGCGTCGGTACTGGCCGCCGACCTCGAAGAAGGCCTGGGTGATCTGGCCGAGCGAGCAGTGGCGGACCGCCTGCACCAGGGCGGCAAAGACGTTGCCGCCGGTCAGTGCGGTTTCTTTTAGCATACTAATCATATCGGTTGCTTGAGCGGCGTGGCGCGCCTGGAAGGACGTGAGCCGCGAGAGCTGATCGTCCTTTTCGGCCACGCTCGACCGCATCAGCGCGACCGTCGTCTTGGCCGGCTCGGGGTTCGGGTTGCGGAACGTATTGACGCCGACGATCGGCAGGCTGCCATCGTGTTTCAGCATTTCGTAGTGGAGCGACTCGTCCTGGATCTTGCCGCGCTGGTAGCCGGTCTCCATCGCCCCCAAGACGCCACCGCGCGCGGCGATGCGGTCGAGTTCGGCCAGCACCGCCTCCTCGACCAGATCGGTGAGTTCGTCGATCACGAACGAGCCTTGGAGCGGGTTCTCGTTCTTGGCGAGGCCCCACTCCTTGTTGAGGATCAGTTGGATCGCCATCGCGCGCCGGACCGATTCTTCCGAGGGCGTCGTGATCGCCTCATCGTACGCGTTGGTGTGGAGCGAGTTGGCGTTGTCGTAGGTGCCGATCAACGCCTGCAGCGTGGTGCGGATGTCATTGAACGAATATTCCTGGGCGTGGAGCGACCGGCCCGAGGTCTGCAGGTGGTACTTGAGCTTCTGGCTGCGCTCGTTGGCGCCGTAGCGGTCGCGCATCGCCACCGCCCAGATCCGGCGCGCCACCCGCCCCAACACCGTGTACTCCGGATCCATCCCGGCCGAGAAGAAGAACGAGAAATTGGGCGCGAAGTCGTCGACCTTCATGCCGCGCGCCCGATACGCCTCGACGTAGGTGAAGCCGTTGGCGATCGTGAACGCGAGTTGGCTCAGCGGGTTCGCCCCGGCCTCGGCGATGTGGTAGCCGGAGATTGAGACCGAGTAGAAATTGCGCACGCCCCGCTCGATGAAATAGGCCTGAATATCGCCCATCACTTTGAGCGAGAACTCGGTCGAGAACAGGCAGGTATTCTGGCCCTGATCCTCTTTCAAGATATCGGCCTGCACGGTACCGCGCAGGTTGGCGTGAACGAAGCGTTCGATCTTGGCGCGTTCCTCGGCCGCGGGCGCGCGGCCATGCTCGCGTTCGAACCTCGCAACCTGCTGGTCGATCGCGGTGTTGAAGAACATCGCGAGCAGCGTCGGCGCCGGCCCGTTGATGGTCATCGAGACGGAGGTCTGCGGGTCGCAGAGGTCGAACCCGTCGTAGAGCACCTTCATGTCGTCGAGCGTGGCGATGGAGACGCCGGCGGTGCCGACCTTGCCGTAAATGTCGGGTCTGACCGCCGGATCGGCACCGTAGAGCGTCACGGAATCGAACGCGGTCGACAGCCTGACCGCCGGCTGGTCTTTGGACAGCAGCTTGAACCGGGCGTTGGTGCGGGCCGGGCCGCCCTCGCCCGCGAACATGCGGGTCGGGTCTTCGTTCTCGCGCTTGAACGGAAAGACGCCGGCGGTGAACGGGAAAAAGCCGGGTAGGTTCTCCTTGCGCAGCCACGTCAAGAGCGCGCCATCGTCGTCGAACTTGGGCAGCGCGACCTTGGGCAGCGCGAGCCCCGACAGCGTCGTCCGCTTGAGCGCCGTCCGCACCTCGCGCCCGCGCACCTTGGCGACGAACTCCTCGCCGGCATAGGCAATGCGCTGTTTGGGCCAGTCGTCGAGCAAAGCCCGCGTCTCGGGCGCAAGCTTGGCGGAACGGTCCGCGATCAGCCTATCGAGGTCGGTCGCGGGCGCGGCGCCGGCTTCGGCCAGGAGCCGCTTGGCCGCGATGAGCTGCTGGCGTTCGCGCGCGAGCCTGGCCTGCTCGGCGGTCCGATGGTGGTAGGCCCGGACCGTCGCGGCAATCTCGGCCAGGTAGCGTTGGCGTTCGTCGGGGATCAAGCCGGTGCGATCGGTCGAGCAGCGGGTCGCGGCGCCGGTCTGCGCACTCGACCACGCGGCCAAGCCCTTGGTGCGGAGCGTGGCGAGCAGTTCGAGGTAGAACGCGGTCACGCCGTCGTCGTTGAACTTGGCGGCAACGGTGCCGAACACCGGCATGGTCTCGGGACTGGCGCCGAAGGCGCCGCGGTTGCGTTGCACCTGCTTCCTGACGTCGCGGAGCGCGTCCTCGGCGCCGCGACGGTCGAACTTGTTGATGGCGACCAGATCGGCGAAATCGAGCATGTCGATCTTCTCGAGCTGGCTCGCCGAACCGTATTCCGGCGTCATCACGTAGACGGTGACGTCGACCAGAGGCACGATCGCCGAATCGCCCTGACCGATGCCCGCGGTTTCGACGATCACGAGCTCGAACCCGGCCGCCTTGCAGACGTGGATCGCATCGCTCAAGCAGGCCGCGATCTCGCGCTCGGAGCCGCGCGTCCCCATCGATCGCATGAAGACTCGCGGCGCATCGATCGCGTTCATGCGGATGCGATCGCCCAAGAGCGCCCCGCCGGTCTTGCGCCGCGAGGGATCGACCGCGAGGATCGCGATCGCGATCTCGGGCCGATCGTGCCGGAAGCGCCGCACCAGCTCATCGACGAACGAGGACTTACCGGCCCCGCCGGTGCCCGTGATGCCGACGACCGGCACTTTGGCGACGGCCGCGCGCTCGCCGAGCGCGGTCTTGAGCGCCGGTGGCAGGGTCTTGGCTTCGAGCGCCGTGATGACACGGCCGACGATCGCCGGCCGATCGACCTCAAGTTGATCGAGCGAGGGCGGCACCCGCACCGCGATGCCGCGGTCGAGCCGGCCGAACATGTCGTCGATGATGCCACGCAGGCCCAAGCGCTGGCCGTCCTCGGGCGAATAGATGCGGGCGACGCCGCACGCCTCGAGCTCGGCCACTTCCTCGGGCACGATCACGCCGCCGCCGCCGCCGAACACCTTGATGTGGGCGGCGCCCTCGGCCTTGAGCCGGTCGATCATGTATTTGAAGAACTCGACGTGACCGCCCTGATAGGACGAGACGGCGATGCCGTGCACATCCTCGGCGATCGCCGCCTTGACGATCTCATCGACCGAGCGGTTGTGACCGAGATGGATAACCTCGGCGCCGGCGCCTTGCAGGATGCGGCGGATCACGTTGATCGCCGCGTCGTGGCCGTCGAACAAGCTGGCCGCGGTCACGAAGCGGACCGGCAGCGAGGCTGTCTCGACCGCGCGCAGCGCACGGCCTCGCGCGCGGCGGCCAGCAATGGAACGATCGACAGCGGCGTCGGCCATAGGCCGCACTCTCCTCAACACTTCGCGCGGATTAGCCCGAACTATAGCGCACTTCGCCCGCCTTGCGCGCAACCGGCCGACCATGCGAAATCTAGCGGCATGACCCGGCCCCTTTCATCCCAATTCCCGCCGCTCGGGGCGTTTCCGCGGACGCGGCTCCGGCGCAACCGGCGCGACGCGTGGTCGCGCCGCCTGGTCGCCGAGCGCCAGCTCTCTACCGCCGACCTCATCTGGCCGCTGTTCGTCCACGACGGCACCGATCGGCGCCAACAGGTGCCGTCGATGCCGAAGGTCGAACGGCTTTCGGTCGATCTCCTGGTCGGGGCCGCGGGCGAGGCCAAAGCGGCCGGCATTCCCTTGATCGCGATCTTCCCGGCAATCGACGATCGCTTGAAGACGCCGGATGGCGAAGAAGCCGTCAACGTCGACAATCTCGTCTGCCGCGCGGTCAAGGCGGTCAAGGACGCGCACCCCGATTTGGGCGTCATGTGCGACGTGGCGCTCGATCCCTTCACCACCCACGGCCACGACGGCCTCTTGCGCGAGGGCTACGTCGTCAACGACGAGACCGTCCAGGTCTTGTGCGAGCAGGCGCTGGTGCAGGCGGCCGCCGGCTGCGACGTGATCGCGCCCTCCGACATGATGGACGGACGCGTCAAGGCGATCCGCGAGGCGCTCGATGCCAACGGCTACGAGGCCGTCCGCATCATGGCCTACGCCGCCAAGTATGCGTCGGCCTTCTACGCGCCGTTCCGCGACGCGGTCGGCTCGGCCAGTTCCTTGGGCCAGGGTGACAAGAAGACCTACCAGATGGACCCGGCCAATTCGGACGAGGCGCTGCGCGAGGTCGCCTTCGACATCGCCGAAGGCGCCGACATGGTGATGGTGAAGCCGGGCACGCCTTACTTGGACGTCGTCCGCCGCGTCAAGGACGCCTTCGGCGTCCCCACCTATGCCTACCAGGTGAGCGGCGAGTATTCGATGATCCATGCCGCCGCCGAGCGCGGCTGGATCGACGGCCCGCGCATCATGATGGAAATGCTGCTCGGCTTTAAGCGCGCCGGCGCCGACGGCGTCCTCACCTATTTCGCCCGCGAGGCGGCGCGGCTCCTGAACGGCGACAAGTAGCGGAGCGTTCGATGCTCAAGCCTTCGGCCGTCGCCGGGCCGCTCAACGGCGTGACCGTCGTCGACCTGACCCGCGTCCTGGCGGGACCGTTTTGCACCATGACGCTGGCCGAGCTCGGGGCCCGCGTGATCAAGGTCGAGGCGCCGGACGGGGGCGATGACTCGCGCCAGTACGGGCCGTTCGTCAACGGCAAGTCGGCCTACTACATGTCCTTGAACCGCAACAAGGAAAGCGTCGCGCTCAACCTGAAGGACGCCGCCGACCGCGCGATCTTCGAGGACCTGCTCTCCCACGCCGACGTGCTGATCGAGAATTTTCGCCCCGGCGCCATGGCGCGTCTGGGCTACGGCTGGGAAACGCTTCACGCCAAGTACCCGCGCCTGATCTTCTGCGCCGCCTCGGGCTTCGGCCAGACCGGCCCCTACGCACAGCGTCCGGCCTACGACGTCGTCGTCCAAGGCATGGGCGGCGTCATGAGCATGACCGGGCACCCCGGCATGCCGCCGGCCCGCGTCGGCACCTCGGTCGGCGACATCACCGCCGGCCTGTTCTCGGCGATCGCGATCAACGCCGCGCTCTATCACCGCGCCGCGACCGGCGAAGCGATCCAGATCGATGTCTCGATGTTGGATTGCCAGGTCGCGATCTGCGAGAACGCGCTCGCGCGTTACTTCGCGACCGGCAAGGTGCCGGGCCCCTCCGGCGCGCGCAATCCCTCGATCACGCCGTTCGAGAGCTACGCCACCGCCGACGACTACATGATCATCGCCGCCGGCAACAACGCGCTGTTCGCCAAGCTCGCCGAGCTGTTGGGGAAGCCCGACCTCGCGACCGATCCGCGTTTCGATTCCAACGACACCCGCACCAAGCACGCCGAGGCGCTCAAAGCCGCGATGGAAGCGGTGCTGAAGACCCAGTCGCGCGCGCACTGGTTCGCGCTGTTCGACAAGAACGGCATTCCATGCGGGCCGATCAACAACATCAAGCAGGTGGCCGAGGACACCCAGGTCGCCGCCCGCAACATGATCGTCGAGGCGGCCGACCCGGTCGCCGGCCGCGTGCGCATGGCCGGCAACCCGATCAAGATGCCGGCTTTCGCCGACCCCCACGCGCGCGCGCCGAGCCCCGAGCTCGGGCAGCACCGCGCCACGCTCGTGGCCGAGCTCGAGGCCGCACGGGCGCGGTAACCCCCTCCCCACCCTCCCCCGCTAACGCGAGCGCGGGGGTTCGCGGTAAAGTCCCACCATGCGCTGGATCGTCCGTATCGCGTTCGCTCTCGTCGGCCTCATCGTCGTCGCCGCGGCGGGCGGCTATATCTGGCTGCGCGGTTCGTTGCCCCAAATGAGCGGCACGATCGCGATCCCGGGGCTCACCGCGCCGGTCGAGATCGTGCGCGACCGCGAGGGCGTTCCGCACATCGCCGCCGCATCGGAGGCCGACGCTTACCGCGCGCTCGGCTTCGTCCACGCCCAGGACCGCCTGTGGCAGATGGAGCTGCAACGCCGGCTTGGCGCTGGGCGTACGTCCGAGCTGGTCGGCGCGGCGACGCTGCCGATGGACAAGACGCTTCGCACGCTCGGCATCTACCGGGTCGCGCAAGAGAACTACGCCGACCTCGACCCCGCCTCCCGAGCCCTGCTCGATGCCTATGCGGAAGGGGTCAACGCGTTCCTCGCAACCCGCGACCCGCTCACGGCGCCGCTGCCGATCGAGTTCCAGCTGCTCGGGGTCGCGCCCGAGCCGTGGCGGCCGGCCGATTCGCTGGTGTGGGGCAAAATGATGGCGCTCTCGCTCTCGGCCAACTGGAACGCCGAAGTGAACCGCGCCCGCCTCGCGACCAAACTCTCGGCGGCGCAGATCGCAGAGCTCTACCCCGCCTACCCGCCCGGTCTCCCGACCGCGCTGATCGCGCTCGGGCCCGTCTACCGCGACCTTCCGCTGGCGTTTGCTTCGATCGAAGCGACGCTTGCCGATCTCGTCGTCAAACCCGATCCCGCCAACGGCTCCAACAACTGGGTCGTCGCCGGCAGCCGGAGCGCGACCGGGAAGCCGATCCTCGCCAACGACCCGCACCTCGGTTTGCAGGTTCCCTCGGTCTGGTATTTCGCCCATCTGCGCGCGCCCGGGCTCGACGCAATCGGCGCGACCCTCCCCGGCATCCCGGCGATCATCCTCGGCCGCAACCAGCGGATCGCCTGGGCGTTCACCAATACCGGGCCCGATACGCAAGACCTCTTCATCGAGAAGATCGATCCGGCCGATCCCAACCGCTACCTCGCGCCGGACGGCCCGCGCCCGTTCGCGGTGCGTAACGACACCATCAAGGTCAAGGGCGGCGGCGATGTCGAACTCACGATCCGCTCGACCCGACATGGACCGGTGATTTCGGACGTCAACGAGCGCACCGCCAAGGCCGCATCCGAAGGCCACGTGCTGGCGCTGGCGTGGACCGCGTTGAGCCCGACCGACAAGACTGCGCGCGCGCCGCACGGTATGGCGCGGGCGCAGAACTGGACCGAATTCGTCGCCGCGATTCGCGACTACGAGACGCCGATGCAGAACATGCTCTACGCCGATGTCGACGGCCGCATCGGCTACTACGCGCCGGCCAAGGTGCCGATCCGGAAGGCTGGCAACGCGATCGCCGGAACGGCGCCAGTCCCGGGGTGGGACGCGACCTACGACTGGGACGGGTTCGTGCCGTTCGATGAGCTGCCGCACCACGTCGATCCGCCCGCCGGCGTGATCGCGACCGCCAACAACAAGATCGTCGACGAACGCTACCCGCACCACATCACCTACGACTGGGAGGAGCCCTACCGCGCGCAACGGATTGCCGAGGTTCTGAACGGTCATCGCCGCCACGCCGTCGAGGATTCGGTCGCGCTCCAAGCCGACGTCGTCTCGCCGCTCGCCCGCGAACTCCTGCCGCAACTCTTGCGCGCCAAACCGGCCGCGCCGGCCGCGCGCGAGGCGTTGGCGCTGATGGCCGGATGGGACGGGCGCATGGACGCGGGGAAACCGCAACCGTTGATCTTCGCCGCGTGGTACCGCGCGCTCGAGCCGCTGCTCTACGGCGATGAGGCCGGCGCGCTGTTGTTCGCCGAAACCTTCGAGCGGCGCCCGCGTTTCGTCGCAAACGCGCTCGCGCGCAACCCGGTCTGGTGCGACGACGTGACGACGCCGGCGGTCGAAGACTGCCGCTCGATCGTCACCCGCGCGTTCGAGCAAGCCGTCGACGGTCTGAGCAAGCGCTACGGCCACAACCCCAAGCGCTGGCGCTGGGGCCTGGCGCATGCGACCCACATGAAACACCAGCCGTTCACGCGCATCCCGGTCCTGGCCGGCCTGTTCGACTTGAGGATCGAGAACGGCGGTGGCAACTACACCGTCAACCGCGGCGGCTACAGTGCGAGCGACGCGGCCCAGCCGTTCGCGCACATCCACGGCGCGAGCTTGCGCGCGATCTACGACTTAAGCGACCTCGATCGCTCGCTCTACATGCATTCATCCGGGCAGTCCGGCAACCGCCTGTCGCCGCTCTACGGCTCGTTCATCGAGCGCTGGCGCGACGTCCGCTTCATGCCGATGACGACCGCGCGCGCCGCTTACGCCGCCGATGCGCTCGGTACGTTGACGTTGACGCCGGCCCGGTGACGCCGCCCGTGACCGTCCGCCTCGCCGACCTCGAGGCCGCGGCCCGGCGGCTTCGCGGCGCCATCGTCGAGACCCCGTGCTTACCCTCGCGCACGCTTTCGGCCCTGGCCGGCTGCGAGGTCGTCGTCAAGTTTGAGAATCTGCAGTACACCGCCTCGTTCAAGGACCGCGGCGCGTTGATCAAGCTCCTCGGCCTGAGTCCGCGCCAAGCCAGGGGCGGCGTGATCGCGGTCTCGGCTGGCAACCACGCCCAAGGCGTCGCTTATCACGCCGCCCGGCTCGGGATTCCGGCGACGATCGTCATGCCGCGGACCGCGCCCTTCACCAAGGTCCGCCATACCGAGGCGTTCGGCGCGACCGTCGTGCTCGAGGGCGAAACGATCGCCGAAGCGGCGGCGGTTGCTGCCCGCTTGGGCCGCGCGCGCCGGCTCACCTTCATCCCGCCGTTCGACGATCCGGCGATCATCGCCGGCCAGGGCACGGTCGCGATCGAAATGCTGGCGGCGTATCCCGATCTGGACGCGCTCGTCGTGCCGGTGGGCGGCGGCGGCCTGATCGCCGGCATGGCGGTCGCCGCCAAGGCGCTCAAGCCCGAGATCGAGATCGTCGGCGTCGAGGCCGAGCTCTACCCCGCGCTCTACCGCGCCCGCGGCGGGCGCAAGCCGGCGACCGGCGGCCAGACCATCGCCGAGGGCATCGCGGTCCAAACCATCGGCAAACTCCCGCTCCAGCTCGCGAAACGCCTGGTCGACGATGTGATCCTCGTGAGCGAGAGCGACATTGAGCGCGCGATCCTCCTTTATCTCGAAGTCGAGAAGACGGTAGCCGAAGGGGCCGGGGCCGCGCCGTTGGCGGCCGTGCTCAAGCGCCGTCGCCACTTTCGAAGGCGCAAGGTCGGGCTGGTGCTTTCAGGCGGCAATATCGATTCGCGCCTGCTGGCTGCGGTCATCATGCGCGGCCTGGTGCGGGACGGCCGCGTGGTGCGGCTTCGCGTCGAGGCGCTCGACACGCCCGGAACGCTCGCCGCTGTCACCCGCGTGATCGGCGAAGGCGGCGGCAACATCATCGACGTCCACCACCAACGCCTGTTCTCGGACGTGCCGATCAAGGCCGCCGACCTCGACTTGATGGTCGAAACCCGCGATGCGCGCCAAGCGCGGGCGATCCTGGCCGGGCTCAAGGCCGCCGGGTTTCGCGCCCGGCTACTCTCCGATCGGGTCCGCGGCGACTGACAGAGTTGTGACCGGCGTCATTCTCGCTTTCGACGACCCCGCGCTATATCCAGCTAAGCCTATGTGCCGGCGCTGTTAACCATGTCGTTCGAGCCCGCCTCGCCCGCCAGCTGACTCCGGTTGCCGGGTGCGATCCGTTCGCGGATAATAGAACTTGAGGGTTTGTCGTTGTTTTGCAACAGGTTGTACTGCCGCGTTGAGCGCGTCTCGCGCCGCCGGTCGCGTGGAGGTTAGCGTGATGTTCTTCATCATTGGCTTCTTGATCGTGGTCGGGTCGGTGCTTGGCGGCTACCTCCCGCACGGCGACATCGGCGTCCTCATCCAACCGCTTGAAGTCCTGATCATCCTGGGCGCGGCGATTGGCGCCTTGCTCGCCTCGAGCATCAAGCCGATGGTCGGCAAGATCGCCAAGAGCTTCGGCCACATCGTCAAGGGGCTGCCCTACACCAAGGCCTCGTACCTCGAACTGTTGACGCTGCTCTATTCGAATTTCCGGCTGGCCAAGTCGAAAGGCATGCTCGCTCTCGAAGCCCACATCGAGAACCCGCACGAGAGCGCGATCTTTCATGCCTACCCCAACTTCATGAAGAACCACCACGCGGTCGATTTCATCTGCGACTATCTGCGCCTGATGACGATGGGAACCGAGAACCCGCACGAGTTCGGGGCGCTGATCGACCTCGACATCGAAACCCACCACCACGAGGCGATGGCGCCCTCGGAAGCGATCCAGAAAATGGCCGATGGCCTCCCGGCGTTTGGCATCGTCGCTGCCGTGCTCGGCGTCGTCGTCACCATGGCGAGCATCACCGAGCCGCCGGAAGTCCTGGGCGGCCTGATCGGCGCGGCGCTGGTCGGTACGTTCCTCGGCTTGTTGCTCGCCTACGGCATCGTCGGACCGATGGCGACCGCGCTCAAGAACTACGCCGATGGCGAGTCCAAATACTTTGCCTGCATCAAGGCCGGGTTGATGGCGCACCTCCAGGGCTATGCGCCGGCGGTATCGGTCGAGTTCGCCCGCAAGACGCTTTACTCGTTCGAGCGGCCGACCTTCCAGGAGCTCGAACAAGCCGTGACCAACGCCCAGGCGGTTTGATGGTTCGATCGCCCGGTGACCTGAGCGGCGTGCGTACATCATGAGCGATCGACGCAATACCGACGGCTCGATCGTCATCAAGAAGATCAAGAAGGGCGAGCACGGCCATCACGGCGGCGCGTGGAAGGTCGCCTACGCCGACTTCGTGACCGCGATGATGGCGTTCTTCCTTCTGCTGTGGCTGCTCTCCGCGACCACCGACGACCAGAAGAAGGGCATCTCGGAGTACTTCACGCCAGCCTCGGTCAGCTTGTCGAGCGGCGGCGCCGGCGGTTTGCTGGGCGGGCTCGCGCTCTCGCCCGGCGCCAGCGCCTCGGCCTCCTCCTCGGCCCCCGTCATCGTCACCATCGCCTCGCCGCCACCGCCGCAACCGACCAAGGTGGTCGAGGAGACCAAGGGGGCGGACAAGGAAAAGGAAGCGCAGGAGCGCTTCAAGGCGCAGCAGGAGCAGGTCGCCTTCAACGACGCGCAAGAAGCGCTCAAGCGCGCGATCGAGGAAGACCCCGAAATCCGGGATCTCAAAAACCAGATCATCATCGACATGACGCCCGAGGGTATGCCCATCCAGTTGACCGACAAGGACGGCGGCTCGATGTTCGCGGCCGGCTCGGCGCAGGTGACGCCGAAGACGCGCAAATTGCTGGCAACCGTCGCCAAGGTGATGGAGAAGCTGCCCAACAAGGTCTCGATCGCCGGGCACACCGACGCCTCGCCCTTCAACCGCCAGGGCTACACCAACTGGGAGCTCTCGAGCGACCGCGCCAACTCGAGCCGGCGGGTCCTGACCGAAAACGGGGTCATCCAGGAGCGAATGGCGCGCGTGATCGGCAAGGCGGCGACCGAGCCGCTCAACGAGGAAGACCCGCTCAAGCCCGAGAACCGGCGCATAACGATCGTGTTGATGCGGGAAGCCCCGGTATTGCCGCCCGAACTGGTCAAGAAGGCCGACGGATCGCGGTGAGCGCGCCCGCCGCGCCCTTGCCGCGCGCCGCGTACCGCCACTGGCGGCGCGACGTCATCCGCTTCGCCGACTTGGACACGCTCGGGCACGTCAACAACGTCGCCTACGCCACCTTCCTCGAGACCGGCCGGGTCGGCTTTTTCGCCGATCTCGGCGAGCCGGTCGACGGCGACGAGCGGCGGTGGCTGGCGGTCCGGCTAGAGATCGACTACCGCCGCCAACTGGTGCTTCCCGGCGCGGTCGATATCGGCAGCAGCGTGCTCGATATCGGCCGTACCTCGGTGCGCTTGGCGCACGGCATCTTCACCGGCGACGCCTGTGCCGCCTCGGGCGAATGCGTGATGGTGATGGTCGAGCGCGCGAGCGGGCGGCCGCTGCCGATCCCGGACGATATCCGCGTCCGGCTCGAAGCGCTGCGCTGCACCTGAACGGGGCGCGGACCGTGGATAGGCGTCCCGACTGCTACCATCTCCCTCTCATCCGTCTTAGTATGTCGGCGAGAGGTTCTGGATGACGTCCGGATTAGCCCTGCCGCTCAAGCGTTTCTACAGCACGCGGCAAGCGCCCTGCCCCTATCTGCCCGATCGCCTCGAGCGCAAGGTGTTCACCGAGCTCGTCGGCGGCGACCGCGAACCGGAAGCGCTGCACGAGACCCTGACCGCTGCCGGTTTTCGCCGCAGCCACGGCATCGCCTACAAGCCGATCTGCCAGGGCTGCGATTCATGCGTGCCGGTGCGGGTACGCACCGCCGAGTTCGAGCCGAGCCCCTCGCTCCGCCGCGTGCTGATCCGCAACGCCGAGATCGCGGTCGCCGAGACCGGCGCGCTGGCGACGCCCGAGCAGTTCGATCTGTTCGCGCGCTACGAGCAGGCGCGCCATGCCGAGGGCGGTATGGCGTCGATGGATTTCGACGACTACCAGGCGATGGTCGAGGAGAGCCCGATCCAAACCTCGCTGTTCGAATTCCGCGACCCCGACGGCAAGCTGGTCGCCGTCGCGCTCACCGACGTCATGCAGGACGGGCTCTCGATGGTCTACAGCTTCTTCGAGCCCGAAATGGCGCGCCGCAGCCTCGGTACCTACATGATCCTCTGGCACATCCACTTCGCGGTCGGGCGCGGCAGCACCTACCTCTATCTCGGCTACTGGATCAAAGAGAGCCGCAAGATGGCCTACAAGGGCCGCTTCGCGCCGCTCGAACGCCTGGGCCCCGACGGCTGGACGCCGTTCGAGCCTTAGCGCTTAGCCGTCGAACCGGTTCGATTTCGGGAAGCCCTTGGGCGGCAGGCGTCCGGCTTTGCCACGCGCGGTGAGCCACGGGCCCAAGTCGGTCTCGACCCGCGCCTTGTCGCCTAGCGACCAGCTCAAGCCCTGAGCGCGGTCGAAGGTCTTGAGGTCGGAGAGCCCGCCCTCCTTGTAGCGCTGCAGGCGAACGCCGCGGCCGCGCGCCATTTCCGGCAATTCCGCGGCGGGGAATATCACGAGCTTGCGGTTCTCGCCCACGACCGCGATCGAATCGCCGACCAGCGGTTTGCACGCCCGCGCCGCGCCGCCCTCCTTGACGTTGAGGGCGCGCTTGCCGCTCCGGGTCTGGGCGATGACCTCGTCCTCGAGCACCACGAAGCCGCGGCCGTCGCTCGCCGCGACCACGCGTTTCTGCCCGGGTTGGTGAACGAACAGCGCGACGATGTCTTCGTCGTTGCCGAGATCGATCATCAGCCGAATCGGCTCGCCGTGGCCGCGCCCGCTCGGGAGCTTGTCGCCGGCGAAGGTGTAGAAGCGGCCGTTGGTCGCGAACAGGCAGATCTTGTCGGTGGTCTGCGCCTTGAGCCAGAAGCGGCCGCGATCGCCCTCCTTGTACTTGACGTCGGCCCCGACCTCGTCGACGTGGCCTTTGAGCGCGCGGATCCAGCCTTTCTCCGAGCAGATCACGGTGATCGGCTCGCGCTCGACCAGGATTTGGAGCGGCACTTCCTCGGCCGCCGGCGCGGCGCCGAAATCGGTGCGGCGTTTACCGAGCGGGGTCTTGGCGCCGAACTTCTTGTCGATGTCCTTGATCTCGTCGCCGATCGCCGCCCACTGCCGCTTCTTGTCCTTGACCAGCTTGTTGAGCTCGACCTGCTCGAGGCTGAGCGCGTCGTGCTCGGCCTTGATCTCCTTCTCCTCGAGCCGGCGCAGGCTCCTGAGCCGCATGTTCAGGATCGCCTCGGCCTGGCGGTCGGTGAGCTTGAACCGCTTCATCAGGATCGGCTTCGGCTCGTCCTCGTTGCGGATGATCTTGATGATGGCATCGAGATTGAGATAGGCGATCAAGTACCCGACCAGAATTTCGAGCCGGTCGGCGATCACCTGGAGCCGATAGCGCGAGCGCCTGAGTAGCACCTCGTTGCGATGGTCCAAGAATGCCTGCAAGACGTCGCGCAGGTTCATCACCTTGGGCGTGTGCTTCGCATCGAGAACGTTCATGTTGAGCGATACCCGGACCTCGAGGTCGGAGGCGCGGAACAGCGTCTCCATCAGCGCATCGGGATCGATGGCGCGGCTCTTGGGTTCGAGCACGATCCGAATATCCTCGGCCGATTCGTCGCGGACGTCGGCGAGGCCTGGGAGTTTTTTCTCCTGGATCATCGTCGCGATTCGTTCGATCAGCCGCGACTTCGCGACCTGGTACGGAATCTCGGTTACGACGATCTGGTATTGGCCGTGACCGAGTTTTTCGACCGCCCACCGCGCGCGCAGGCGGAAGCTGCCGCGGCCCGTGGCGTAGGCCTCGACGATGCTCGCCGTGGGCTCGACCACGACCCCGCCGGTCGGAAAGTCGGGCCCCGGCATGAACTCGACCAAGGTTTGGGCGCGGGCGTTCGGAAACTTGATGAGGTGGAGCAGCGCCTGGCAGATCTCGCCGACATTGTGCGGCGGGATACTGGTCGCCATGCCGACCGCGATCCCGGTAGCGCCATTGGCGAGCAGGTTCGGGAACCGCGCCGGCAGCACGATCGGCTCCTCATCCTCGCCGTCGTAGTTGGGCCGAAAGTCAACCGTCGCTTCGTCGATTTGGGCGAGCAGCGCTTCGGCCACGGTGGTCATCCGCGCCTCGGTGTAGCGCATCGCCGCCGCGTTATCGCCGTCGACGTTGCCGAAGTTGCCCTGGCCGTCGACCAGCGGATAGCGCGCCGCGAACGACTGCGCCAGGCGTACCAGCGCGTCGTAGACCGCCTGATCGCCGTGCGGGTGATATTTGCCGATCACGTCGCCGACGATACGCGCGCACTTCTTGAAGCCGGTGCTCGGATCGAGCTTGAGCTGGCGCATCGCGTAGAGCAGACGCCGATGCACCGGTTTCAGCCCGTCGCGAACGTCGGGAAGCGAGCGCGCCGTGATGGTCGAGAGCGCGTAAGCGAGATAGCGCGACGATAGCGCGTCGGGGAACGGGGTCGGGCGGATGTCGCCGGTCGTCAGGACTTTGGCCATCGTCTGCTAGGCACCATATTTAGTAGCTTCCGCGTGAAAGTAATCTAGCAGTCGTAGCCGGGCGGCCGGAAGCGGTTTCGTGCGGTGGTTGAAGACGTTGGCGCTGAGGAAGTGGCCGGTGAGCGCGAGACCGGCGGCGATTTCGGCGGCTGGAACCGCGGCCGCGTCCTCGGCACCGGCGAGGAAGGCCGGCAACGGCAGGAGCCGTCCGCGGTAAGGGCCGGCGGCGGCGGCGGTTACGGCCCGACCGCTCGATGGCGACACGAACGCGAGCCCGGCGGTCGCGCCGGTCACCGCGCAGCGCTCGACGTCGAGCGCGTAACCGAGCTCGGCCAAGAGCGTCATTTCCCACCGCACGTACCGGCTCGGCCACGCCGGCGACGCCTCGATCGCGTCGAGCATCGCGACCAGCGCCGGGAACGCGTCGGCGACCGGCTCGCGCTCGGGGAACGCGCGCTCGATCAGCGCGCACGCGGTCGTCACCGCCGCCAGCCGCGCCGCATCGTCGAGCACGGCGGCGGCGCGGGCGCGCACGAGTTCGACTTGGTAGTGGCCCAGGTGATCGGCCAGCCGCGCGCGCCATGCGACCGCGACCTGATTGCCCGATTGCAGGGCCCCGCGTTGGCGCCGGCCGCTGCCGCCCCGCACCAGTCCGGCGTGGCGGCCGTGGTGCACGGTCAGGACCGAGACGATGACCGAGCTTTCGCTGTGTTTGCGGACCGCGAGGACGATGCCTTCGTCGCGCCATTCCATCGGCTCAGGCCGCCCCAGTCACTCGTTCAAGTCGAGGCCGAGCGCGCGCAGGTGCGAGGGATCCTCGCTCCAGCGCTCGCGCACTTTGACGAACAGAAAGAGGTGCACGCGCCGGCCCATCATCGTCTCGAGTTCGTGACGCGCCAACGAGCCGACCTCTTTGATCATCTGCCCGCCCCTGCCGAGCACGATCGCCTTGTGACCGGGGCGCTCGACGAACACGATCTGTTCGATGCGGACGCTGCCGTCATCCTGTTCGGTCCAGGCTTCGGTCTCGACGCTGGTGGCGTAGGGCAGCTCCTGGCTCAGCTTGAGGAACAGCTTTTCGCGCGTGATTTCGGCCGCCAGGAGCCGCATCGGTACGTCCGCGACCTGGTCCTCGGGGTAGAGCCACGGGCCGACCGGCAGCCGGGCCGCGAGGAACGCGGTCATGTCGGCGACGCCATCGCCGGTCAGCGCCGAGATCATGAACACGTCGCTGTAAATGTTCTCGGCAAACAGTTTGTCGGCAGCGACCAGGAGTTTCGGTCGATCGACCAGGTCGACTTTGTTGAGGGCGAGGATCGCCTTACGGCCGATGTCGCGCAGTCCGTGGACGATGCGCTCGGTTTCTTCGTCGAGCGCTTCGCCGCGGGCGCGGTGGGCATCTACGATGTGGACGACGAGATCGGCATTGTGCGCGCCGGCCCAGGCGGCGGCGACCATCGCGCGGTCGAGCTTGCGGCGCGGCACGAAGATGCCGGGCGTGTCGACCAACACCAGTTGGGCGCGGCCGCGGGTGGCGATGCCGAGGATGCGGCTCCGCGTCGTCTGCACCTTGGGCGTCACGATCGAGACCTTCGATCCGACCAGCGTGTTGGTGAGCGTCGATTTGCCGACATTGGGCGCGCCGATCAGGGCGACGAAGCCGTACCGCGTCGGCGCTTCGGCCGGGATCGATGAAAGGGTGTCGGTCATACCTCGTTATCGCCCGTTGGGGTACGCGCCGCCAGCGCGGCCGCGGCCGCCGCTTGTTCGGCTTCGCGCTTGCTCGGGCCGCTCCCGGTCAGCGCCGGGACGCCTTCGACCCGCACCTCGACCGTGAACTGCGGCCGGTGCGGCGGGCCTGCTTGGCCGACCACCTGGTAAGTCGGGGCCGGCTTGCCGGCGCCTTGCGCCCACTCCTGAAGCGCGGACTTGGCGTCGGCTGGCGGTTCGGCCTGCGCGTGCGCGCGCGCCAGCCAGTAGCGATCAGCGACGGCCTGCACCGCGGCGAGCCCGCCATCGATATAGAGTGCGCCCAGCAGCGCTTCCATGGCGTCTGCCAACACCGCTGGCCGCTCGGCGGTCCCGGCGGCGCGGTCGGCGGCCGCGACGTCGAGCGCGCCGCCGACATCGAGGGCGCGGGCGACCTCGGCCAGCGTTTCTTGGCGCACCAGCGCCGCCAACCGCCGCGAGAGGTCGCCGGCCGGAGCGTCGGGATAATGCCGGTGCAGCATTTCGGCGATCGCCAGCCCGAGGACGCGATCGCCCAGAAATTCGAGCCGGTCGTAGCTGCGGCCGCCGCCCTTGGCGCCGGTTCGACTCGGGTGGGTCAGCGCTTCGGCGAGCAGGCTCGCATCGTTGAAGCGGTGCGCGAGCGCGGTTTCGAGGCGGGTGCGCGCGGCGGCATCCATCGCGTCAGTGCGAGAGCCGCACGAACAGGCGCTCATAACGGATCGCGAACGGCCAGCGCCACACTTCCCAGAGGCGGGCGGTGCCGTCGGTCGAGAAGAACAAGAACTCGGCGCGGCCGACCAGGTTCCGGGCCGGGATCATGCCGACGCCGCCGCCAACACGGCTGTCGAGCGAATTGTCGCGGTTGTCGCCCATCGCGAAATAGTGCCGCTCCGGTACGACGAACTCACGGGTGTTGTCGTGCTCGGCCTGCGGGATGAGGTCGAGCGTCTCGTGACGGATGCCGTTGGGAAGGGTCTCGAGGTAGCGCGGCACGCGGAAGCGCCGGCCGACGCTGTCGGCATAGATGTAGTCATCGGTGCGGACCTTGGGCACCCGGGTGCCGTTGATGTAGACCTCGCCGTCGCGCATCTGGACGCGGTCGCCGGGCAGGCCGACGATGCGCTTGATGTAGTCGGTCGAATTGTCGCTCGGCAGCTTGAACACGGCGATGTCGCCGCGCTTGGGCTGGCGTTCGAGCACGCGTTCGTTGACGACCGGCAGGCTCCACGGGAACGAGTGGCGGCTGTAGCCGTAGGAATATTTCGACACGAACAGATAGTCGCCGACCAGAAGCGTCGGCAGCATCGATTCGGTCGGGATATTGAACGGCTCATAAGCGAAGGTGCGGATCACCATGGCGATCAGCACCGCGTAGACGACGGTGCGGATCGTCTCGCCGATCGAGCCTTTTTCTTTGTCGCGGGAACGCTTCACGAAACGGGAGGGGAGTCGGAACGGCTTTGGCTGGTAACGGCGGAGATGATCACGATCGCTTGTGCGAGCGGCGGGTCGTCGGTGATCGACAGGTCGATTTGCGCGGTCATGCCGGCGGGCAGGATTTCCTCGAGGCGCTTCAAGGCGCCGCCGGTCAGTTTCATCGTTGGTTTGCCCGAGGGCAAGTTGATAACGCCGAGATCGCGCCAAAAAACGCCGCGCCGAAACCCGGTGCCGAGCGCCTTGGCACACGCCTCCTTGGCGGCGAAGCGCCGCGCATAGGACGCGGCGCGGTTGGCGCGGCGGTCGGATTTCTGCCGCTCGAGCGGGGTGAACACCCGGTCGAGAAAGCGGTCGCCGAAGCGTTCGAGCGTCTGCTCGATGCGCCGAATGTCGATCAAGTCGCTGCCGAGCCCGATGATCATCGGCTCGCGCGCCCCCGCGTCGATCCGCGCGCTTCGTCCATCAACGCGCGCATCCGCCGGATCGCCGGCCCCAACCCGGTGAAGATCGCTTCGCCGACCAGGAAGTGACCGATGTTGAGCTCGACCAGCTCGGGGATACGGGCGATCGCGGCGACGTTGTCGAACGAGATGCCGTGGCCGGCATGGCATTCGAGCCCGAGGTCGGCAGCGATTCGCGCCGCCGCTTGTAGCCGCTCGATCTCGTGGGCGCGCACGGTCGCGTCGGTCGCGTTGCAGTACTCGCCGGTGTGAAGCTCGACCACCGGAGCGCCAACGCGGCGCGACGCTTCGAGCTGGACGCGCTCGGGCGCGATGAACATCGAGACCCGGCAGCCGGCATCGCTCAGCCGGCCGACGTGGGGCGCGAGCCAGTTCTGCTGCCCGGCAACGTCGAGACCGCCTTCGGTGGTGCGTTCTTCGCGCCGCTCCGGCACCAGGCACACCGCGTGCGGCCGTCCCTTGACGGCGATCGCGACCATTGCCTCGGTCGCCGCCATCTCGAGGTTGAGCGGCAGTCGAATCTCGGCGAGCAATCGGCGAATATCGTCATCGACGATGTGGCGCCGGTCCTCGCGCAGATGCGCGGTGATGCCGTCGGCGCCGGCATCGGCTGCCAGCCGCGCCGCCACCAGCGGGTCGGGATGCCGCCCGCCGCGCGCGTTGCGGACGGTCGCGACGTGATCGACGTTGACGCCCAAGCGAAGGGACGAAGCCATGGCCATGACGGGATAAAGCGGCGGCCGCGCGTGCGCAAGCGCGAAAACGCGGCTAGCCCCGCATCCGCTCGACCGACTGGATCTGCGGACTGGCGCGGAGCGCCGCGATGATGTCCGACATGTGCCGCGCATCGCTCACTTCGATATCGAGCACCATCGTAAAGTAGTCGGGCGTCCGCTTGGTGATCTTGAGGTTCGAAATGTTGCCGAGATTACGCGCGATCAGCGACGCGACTAGGCCCAGATTGCCGCGCTCGTTGGCGATCACGGTGGTCAGCCGGCCGACGTGGACACCGGTGCGTTCTTCCTCCCACGATACATCGAGCCAGCGCTCCGGCGTTTCAGCAAAGGCTTCGAGCGTCTCGCAATCGATCGTATGCACGGTGACGCCCTTGCCGGTTGTGACGATACCGACGATGCGATCGCCGGGTAGCGGCGAGCAGCAAGTCGCGTAGTGAACCGCCATGCCGGGGATGAGCCCGCGGATCGGTACCGCCGGATCGCCGGCCTTGGGCGGCTTGGCGCGCGGGCGCATGAACGCGAGCATGCCGCGGGCCGAAAGCCGTGATCGCTTCTCACCCGGAAACACCGCCTCGACCACGTCGCTCGGCCGTACTTCGCCGCGTCCGACGCCCGCCAGGAGATCTTCCTCGGTCTTGTAGTTGCCGAGTTTGAGCGCGGCTTTGAGCGCCTTGTCCGAATAGTCGTGTCTGCCCTCGCGGAACCGTTTTTCGAGGATGGCGCGGCCGAGCCGCATGTATTCGTCCCGTTCCTTGTCGCGGACGAAGCGTCGGACGCCGGCGCGGGCCTTGCCGGTAACGACGAAATCGAGCCACAGCGGCGAGGGCGTCCGCTCGGTCGAACGCAGGATCTCGACCTGGTCGCCGTTGTGGAGCGGGGTGTCGAGACCGATCAGGTTACCGTTGACGCGGCAGCCGACGCAGGTGTCACCGACGTCGGAGTGAACGGCATAGGCGAAGTCGACCGGGGTGGCGCCGCGGGGCAGCTCGAACACCGTTCCCTTCGGCGTAAAGCAGTAGACCTGGTCGTGGAACATCTCGAGCTTGGTATTCTCGAGGAACTCGTCCGGGCTCGAGGCGTGCTCGAGGATTTCGAGGAGCGCCCGAATCCAGCGGTACTGCGTACCCTCCTTGGAGTCGGCCTTGGTCTTGTATTGCCAGTGGGCCGCGACGCCGAGCTCGGCTTCTTCGTGCATCTCCCAGGTCCGGATCTGCACCTCGATCCGCTGCTGCTCGGGTCCGATCACCGCGGTGTGGAGCGAGCGGTAGTTATTGGGTTTGGGCGTCGAGACATAGTCGTCGAAATTGTTGGGCACCATCGGGTAGGTGCGGTGCAGGATGCCGAGCGCGCGGTAGCAGTCGTCGACCGATTTGACGATCACCCGAAAGGCGACGATGTCGGAGAGCTGCTCGAACGAGACCTTCTTGCGCTCCATCTTGCGCCAGATCGAGTAGGCGCGCTTCTCGCGTCCGATCACATGCGCCTCGACCCCGCCGTCGGACAGGGTTTCTTTGAGCGACTGGGTGATGCGCTCGATGAGGTTGGTGCCGCGATCGCGCAGGTAGCTGAGCCGCGCCGCGACCGAGGCCCGCGCCTCGGGGTTGATTTCCGCGAACGCCAGATCCTCGAGTTCTTGGTGCACCTCGTGCAGCCCGATTCGCTCGGCGAGCGGCGCGTAGATCTCCATGGTCTCGTGGGCGACGCGCTTGCGCTTGTCGGGATTCTTGACGAACGACAGCGTCCGCATGTTGTGGAGCCGGTCGGCGAGCTTGACCAGGAGTACGCGGATGTCGTTCGAGGTCGCGAGCAGGAGTTTGCGGAAATTCTCGGCTTGCGAGCTGCCTTCGGACGACAGTTCGAGCCGCGACAGCTTGGTGACGCCGTCGACTAGGCCGGCGACCTCGGCACCGAACCGGGTTTCGATATCGAGCAGCGTGGCGAGCGTGTCTTCGACCGTGTCGTGCAGCAGCGCGGTTGCGACCGTCGGTGAATCGAGCTTGAGACCGGCGACGATGCGGGCGACCTCGAGCGGGTGCGAGAAATAGGGTTCGCCCGATTCGCGGACTTGGGTGCCGTGCGCGGCGAGCGAGAAATCGTAGGCCGAGCGCAGCAACGCCGTATCGGCGGCGCTGTCGTAGGACCGCACCCGGTCGACGAGATCGACCTGGAGGTTCATCGGCTAAAGCGCCGGGCGGCCGGCGCAGGGCTTCGAGGCCGGGCTCGATCCGGACGGACCCGTTCGCCCGCGATCGCGCGCCCGCGGGCGCGAGGGGCTAGGGCTGCTTTTCGGGCTCGACCTCGGCATCGTCGGCCATGGCCTGAAGCGCCGCCATCTCCTCGGCAACCTGATCTTTCAAGCTCTCGACTTTGGGCGGCTCGACACTTTGGTTGCGCGCCATCAGTAGCGCCATATCGTCTTCCTCGGGCTCGTCGACTTCGACGTGCTTTTGCAGTCCGCGCACCACCGCTTCCTGAAGCTGGTCTAGATCGATCGTCGATTCGGCGATTTCGCGGAGCGCCACGACCGGGTTTTTGTCGTTATCCCGATCGAGCGTCAGCGCCTCGCCGGCCGAGATCTGGCGCGAGCGCTGGGCCGAGACGACCACGAGGTCGAATCGGTTCGGGACCTTGAGGATGCAATCTTCGACGGTGATGCGGGCCATCGTTCGCTCCGGGACGAGCGGCACCGGCGCGAGTAAACGCGCGCGAGCCGGCGTCGGTCAGGGTTGAAATCTACCGCCATAGATAGGCCGGCTCGGGCCGAAAAGCAAGTCTCGGCAACGCGTTAAGGGAGCGGCCGGACTTCGACCCGGGCCGCTGCCGGGAGCGCGGCGAGGAGCGCGGCCACATCGCGCCCCAGTAGCGGGTGACGCCATTCGCGTGCGATGTCGGCGAGCGGAGCCAGCACGAAGGCCCGTTCGTGCAGCCGCGGGTGCGGAAGGACGAGCCGGCCATCGGTGTCGGCTGCGGCAATGACCGTTCCCCCGACTGCCAGCAGGTCGAGATCGATCGGGCGCGCCGCCCACCGTTCGCCCCGCACCCGCCCAAACCGTCCCTCGATTGCGAGCAAGAGCTCCAAGATCGCGAGCGGCGGACGATCGGCCGCCACCGCTGCAACCGCATTCACGAACCAGGGCTGGTCCGAGGCCGGCACCGGCGCGCTTCGATACCAGCGCGAGCGGGCAACCAGGGTCAAGCCGCGTTCGGCGATCGCCGCGAGCGCGGCCGTCAGCGTCGCCTGCGGCGGGCCCCACGCGCTCGCCATGTTGGCGCCTAACCCGATATAGGCCACGTCGTGGTTCATGGTTTTCTGGATAGGCCGTTTGCGGTCGCTCCGCTAGAGTACCGGCGCCGGCGCTAATTTTAGGCGTCGCGGCTCGATTGATAACGGCCGAATTTCCGGAGCTCAGCCATGAATTTCTATGCCGACGAGCGCGTCGCGCTTTTTATCGACGGCGCCAATCTCTACGCTGCCGCGCGCGCGCTCGGGTTCGATATCGACTACAAGCGCCTGCTGACCCTGTTCCAGGGCAAGGGGCGGCTGATCCGCGCGTTCTATTACACGGCGCTTGCGGAAGACCAGGAGTACTCGCCGCTCAGGCCGTTGATCGACTGGCTCGACTACAACGGTTACACGATGGTCACCAAGCCGCTCAAAGAGTTCACCGATGCGACCGGGCGGCGCAAGCTCAAGGGCAACATGGACATCGAGCTCGCGATCGACGTCATGGAACTGACGCCGCACCTCGACCACATCGTGCTGTTCTCGGGCGATGGCGACTTTCGGCGCCTGGTCGCAGCGACCCAGCGCAAGGGCGTGCGGGTGTCTGTAGTCTCGACCATGCGCTCGCAGCCGCCGATGGTCGCCGACGAGCTACGCCGTCAAGCCGATACCTTCGTCGAACTGGCCGACCTGATGCCGCAGATCGCGCGCGACGGGCCGCGGCCGGAGCGGCGGCGCGAGGAGCGCGGCCCGGACGACGACGATTGGCGCGAAACGGCGTGAGCGCGCCTGCGGGGCTCGACCCGCCCGGCGGTTGCGCGCGGTGCCCTCGCTTGGCGGCATTCCGGGCCGCGAACCGCGCCAAGGAGCCGAGCTGGTTCAACGCACCGGTACCGGCGTTCGCGCCGCCCGGGTCCGACCCGGTTCGGCTGCTGGTCGTCGGTCTGGCACCGGGTCTGAAGGGCGCCAACCGCACCGGTCGCCCCTTCACCGGCGACTATGCCGGCCAGCTTCTCTACCCGACTCTCGTTCGTTTCGGTTTCGCGTGCGGAACCTATGGCGAGGCGAAGGACGACGGCTTGACGCTGATCGGCTGCCGGATCACCAACGCCGTCCGCTGCGTGCCGCCTGCGAACAAGCCGACGCCGGCCGAAGCCAAGGCGTGCCGGCCGTTCCTCGAACGCGAGATCGCCGCACTTCCGGACCTTCGCTTGGTGCTGGTTCTGGGCGCGATCGCCCACGCCGCCGTGCTCGCAGCGCTCGGGCTCCGAAAAAGCGCCTACCCGTTTCGCCACGGCGCGACCTATCGGCTGGCGCCGCGCGACCTCGTTCTCGCCGCCAGCTACCACTGCTCGCGCTACAACGTGAATACCGGCAAGCTGACGGCCGCGATGTTCGAGGCGGTCGTCGGCGCGATCGCGGCCGACCTCGGCTGACCGCCTAAGTCGCCGAACCGCCTTGAAACCTTCGTTAGTCCTTAGGTGAAGGACCATGCGAGGGAAGCCCATGACCAAGAACGCCATCGAAGACCCAGCCCGGGCATCGACGCTTGCCCGGGGGCCCGCGCGGCCGCGATACTAGACCGGTGGAAGCCCGCATCGCCAAGCTGGAGGCTGGGGTCGAATACCTGCAGCGCGAGGTCGCCGACGTCAAAGCCGACGTCCGCGAACTGCGCGGTGAGTTGCGCGAGTTCCGAGGCGAAGTTAGAGCCGATTTCAATAACTTACGTTCGAATCTTCACGGTGAGATAAAAGCTGTCGGCGGCGAAATGCAGGCCGGGCTGGTAACGGCGCGAAGCGAAACCCAGGCGGTCCGCGATCTCACGCTCCGGCTTTTCTTGGTGACCTGGGGCGGCCTGATCGCCGCCATTCTCGGCCTCGCCGGCATGATGGGTCGCGGATTCGGCTGGCTTTGAGCCGCGGCCGGCGGTCGCGGCTCAGCCGCGTACCCGCATCAAGCGGGCTTTGTCGCGCTCCCAGTCGCGGCGCTTGATCGCGGCGCGCTTGTCGTAGTGCTTCTTGCCACGCGCCAGCGCGAGTTCGACTTTGGCGCGGCCGCGGGCATTGAAATAGATCTTGAGCGGCACCAGCGTCATGCCCTCGCGATCGACCGCGCCCATCAGCTTGTTGATCTGCTTGCGGTGGAGCAGCAGGCGGCGGGGCCGGCGCGGCTCGTGATTGAAGCGGTTGCCGGCGTGGTATTCGGGGATGTGCGCGTTGAGGAGCATGAGGTCGCCGTGCCGCGCCGCGGCGTAGGCGTCGGCGATGTTGGCGGTGCCCTCGCGGAGCGACTTGACCTCGGTGCCGGAGAGCGCGATCCCGGCTTCGAGCGTTTCTTGGATTTCGTAGTTGTGGCGCGCCTTACGGTTGACGGCGGCGACGCGGCTCGCGTCGTCCTTGGCCTTCTTGTCCTTTGCCATCGGTCACGGCCGCCCGCGCTCCCCGCTCAGTTGAGAAGCCCGGAGGTCCGCATCGCCTCCTCGACCTTCTTCTTCGAGGCGTCGGCCAAGGGCGCCAGCGGCAGCCGCACGTCCGGGCCGCACAGCCCCAAGAGGCTCGCCGCGTACTTGACCGGCACCGGATTCGATTCGATGAAGAGCGTCTCGTGCATCGGCATCAGACGGTCCTGGTAGGTGAGCGAGAGCGGGATATCGCGCGCCGCCCACGCCGTGTAGAACTCCGAGCACATGCGCGGCGCCACGTTCGACGTCACCGAGATGCAGCCGTGGCCGCCGTGCGCCAGCAACGCCAGCGCGATCGCGTCCTCGCCCGACATCTGGCAGAACTTGGTGCCGATCGCGAGCCGGGTCTTGCTCACCCGCGCGACATCGCCGGTCGCGTCCTTGACCCCGGCGATATTGCGGAGTTGGGCGAGCCTTGCCATGGTCTGAACCGACATGTCGACCACGCTTCGCGGAGGGATATTATAAATAATAATTGGAATATCAACGTGATCGTTGATAGCCTTAAAGTGCTGATAGAGCCCCTCTTGGGTCGGTTTGTTGTAATAGGGCGTCACCACCAACGCGGCGTCGGCGCCGGCCTTCTTGCCGATACGGGCGAGCTCGATCGCGTGCTCGGTCGAATTGGAACCGGCGCCGGCGACGACGGGAACCTTACCTTTGGCGACTTCGACCGTGAGCTCGACGATGCGCGTATGTTCGGCGTTCGAAAGCGTCGGCGATTCGCCGGTGGTTCCGCACGGGACCAGACCGTGAATCCCTTCTTTGATCTGCCACTCGACCAGCGCCTGAAAGCGCCTCTCGTCGATTTTGCCGTTCTTGAACGGCGTGATGAGCGCCGTAAAGTAGCCCTGAAACATGGGTAGTCTCCGCGTTCAACGGATTTGCGCCGACCATAGCCGCCCGCGCCGGGGGCGGCAAGCTTGGCTCGGAATCGCCGCGCTAGTGCTCGCTGTCATGGCGGTCAGGCTGTGGGGCCAGGCCACGGCCGCCGAGGTCGATTTCGACCCTACCTTAACGGCCGATCAGCGCGCCCGCTTCGTTTCCGCGCTTCAGGCGGCCAAGAGCGCAAAGTGGGAAACGGCACGTCAGGGAGCCCGGACGCTGCCCGCGCCGGCGGCCAAGTTTGTCGATTGGTACTTCTTCGCCCACGCCGGTAACGGTTTCGACTTCGAGGAGGTAACCCAGTTCGTCCGCGACAACCCGGATTGGCCGCGCCAGAACGCGCTCCGCCGCGCCGCCGAAGTCGCCCAAGTGCCGCCAGCGATGGTGCCCGCCCTGCTCGCGTGGCTTGCCGCCAATCCGCCGGTCAGCGTCGGGGGTCGGATCAGGCTGGCCGACCTCAAGTTCGCGACCGGTGCCGCCGACGAAGCGAAGGCCCTGATCCGGCAGATCTGGATCAACGACGACTTGAGCCCCGACACCGAGCGTGCCTTTTACGCCAACCACAAAAAAAGGCTGACCTCGGCCGACCACGCCCTGCGGCTCGACCGTCTGTTGTGGGACGGCAAGCTCGAGGCCGCCCGCAACCTCCTGCAGCGGGTCGATGCCGACCAGCGCTCGCTCGCAACCGCGCGTCTTGCGTTGATGCAAACCGCCGGCAACGTCGAGTCCTTGATCGCTAAGGTTCCGGTCCACCTCCAGAACCACCCCGGCCTGCTCTACGAGCGCGCGCGTTGGCGCCGGCTCAAGAACAAGCAGGATGGCGCGCGCGAGCTGCTGCTGCAGACTCCGGGCGACCTGGTCCGGCCCGACAAGTGGTGGAACGAGCGTCGCTATCAGGCCCGGCGGTTGCTCCACAAGGGCCACATCTCCGACGCCTACCAGCTCGCCCGCGATCACGGTCAGACCTCTGCACTGGGCGTCGCCGAAGCGGAGTGGCTCGCCGGCTGGATCGCACTCACCTTCCTCAAGGAATACGACGCCGCGTCGCAGCACTTCGTCCGGGCGTTTGAAGCCGTGCGCCAACCGGTGAGCCTGGCGCGCATGGCCTATTGGGCCGGTCGCGCCGCCGAGGCCGCCCAATCGGACGAGGCAGCCAAGTGGTACGCCGAAGCGGCCCGCCACAATATGACCTACTACGGCCAGCTCGCCTTAACCCGCACCGACGGGAATGCGCAGCTCAGCCTGCCGGCCGATCCCCAGCCCTCGCCCGAGCAGGTCGATCGCTTCCGCCAGCGCGAGCTCGTATGGGTCGCGCGCGCTCTTGCCGACGTCGGCGAAACCGAGCTCTTGCGCACCTTCGTGCTCCGCATCAACGAAATCGCGGCTGACGCCGGCGAGCGCTATTTGCTGGCCTCGATGGTCCACGGCTTCGGCCGCCCCGACCTTGCGGTCGCCGCCGCCAAGCGCGCGCACCGTTTTCACGGCGTGTTCCTGACCCGGCCGGCCTATCCCGTCATCGACTTCCCGCGTTCGGTCGACGTCGAGCCCGCCTTCCTCCACGCCGTCACCCGCCAGGAAAGCGAATTCGACGCCCGCGCCATCAGCTCGGCCGGCGCGCGCGGACTCATGCAATTGATGCCCAACACCGCACGCCTCGTCGCTAAATCGGTCGGCCTCAAGTACGACCGCGACAGTCTGATCGAGGACCCGCGCTACAACGTCACGCTCGGCTCGCACCACCTGGCCGACCTTGTCCGCATCTATCGCGGTTCGTACGTACTGGCGCTCGCCGCCTACAATGCCGGGCCGGGCCGGGTCGAGGACTGGATCCGCGAATGGGGCGACCCGCGCAGCCGCCAGATCGATGTGATCGATTGGATCGAACTTATCCCGCTGCGCGAGACCCGCGACTACATCCAGCGCGTCCTCGAAAACCTCCAGGTCTACCGCCACCGACTCAACGGGGGGGCGGTGCCGCTCCGCCTGCTGCACGATCTCAACGGGCAGAGCTGAACGCCGCCCCGGAGCCGGCCGACACCCTCGGGAACGTCCTTAGAGCCGTTTCCGATCGAGGTGTGCTAACCTCGCTCATCTTCACGCGTTCGTTACCCCCGTTCATGGCCAGCCGCCGCTCCCGCGTTCCCAAGACCAGATCGCCGCGACCGCGCCTTAGGGGCGTGACGGTGTGCGTTTTCGACGCTTATGGGACCTTGTTCGATTGCGCCGCCGCGGCGGCGCATTTCCGTCGCCGCCTCGGCGCCCGAACCGAACCGCTCACGGAGATCTGGCGACAGAAACAGCTCCAATACACCTGGCTCCGCAGCTTGATGGGGCGACATATCGATTTCTGGCACGTGACCCAAGACGCGCTCGACTTCGCTTTCGACGCGCTCAAGCTCAAGAACGAAAGCCTCAAGGCGGGATTGCTCGACGTCTACACCCGGCTCGACGCGTTCCCGGAGGTCAAGACCGTCTTGACCAAACTCAAGGCGGCCGGCTTTCAGACCGCGATTCTCTCCAACGGCTCGCCGATGATGCTGCGCGCGGCGGCGGGTTCGGCCGGGATCGAATCGCTGATCGACGACGTGATCTCGGTCGAGGAGGTCGCGATCTACAAGCCGTACCCGTCGGTCTATCAGTTGGTTTTGTCGCGCTTCTCGGTCGAACCGCGCGAATTCGTCTATCTCTCGTCGAACGGCTGGGACGCATACGCCGCCAAGGCGTTCGGCTTCCGCGCCATCTGGGTCAACCGCACCCGCGCACCGGCGGAACGCCTGCCGCAAGCTCCCGATCTCGTCGTCCGTTCGCTCCGCGACCTGCCGCCGCTGGTCGGTATCCGCGCGTGACGGCCGCGTTTCGCGAGCGCCGCTTTTCGGCGCAGGACGGGCTCGCGCTCTATTTTCGCGACTATGGCGATGCGACGCTGCGGGCGACGCCGGTTCTGTGCCTCACCGGCATCGGCCGCAATTCCAAGGATTTCCACGGTATTGCCAGCCGGATATCGACGTCGCGCCGCGTCCTGGCGATGGATTATCGCGGTCGCGGTCAGTCGGCCTACGACCCCTACTGGCAGAACTATCAGCCGCGGACCTACATCAACGACGCGCTCCATTTGATGGCCGTCGCCGGGGTCGAGAAGGTGATCCTGCTCGGCACCTCGCTCGGCGCGATACTCGCCATGCTCCTGACGTCGATCCAACCGGGCGCGCTCGCCGGCGCGATCCTGAACGACATGGGCCCCGAGATGCCGGCGGACGGCTTCAAGCGCATCCGCAGCTACATTGGGCAGATTCCGCGCCAGCCCGACCGCGCCGCCGCCCTCGCCACGCTCAACGAGATGTTCGGTACCGCTTATCCCGATTTTGCCGCCGCCGACTGGGAAACCGCGGTCGACAACATGTTTCGACGCGAGCCGGATGGCGGCTATTTGCTCGACTACGACCCGGCGATCGCCAAACCGCTCGCCGAGCAGAGCGACGAGCCGCCCAAGCTCTGGCGATTTTTCAACGCACTGGGCGCGTTGCCGACGCTGGCACTGCGCGGGGCGCTTTCGGACGTGCTGTCCGAGGCGACGTTTGCGGCGATGGCCAAAGCAAAGCCCGACCTCGTGCAGGCGACGATCCCCAACCGCGGCCACTCGCCGACCCTGGACGAGCCTGCGAGCTGCGCGGCGATCGATCGGTTCCTCGCCGGCTTCGCGGCGCGCGGCCGCTAACCGAGCGATACCGCCGTGAGCGAGAGCGAAACGCCGGTCACATACGCCGACATCGCGGCGGCGGCCGAGCGGCTGGCGCCAGTGGCCGTCGTGACCCCGCTCTTGAGTTCGCCGACGCTCGATGCGCTCTTCGGTGCACGCATCTTGGTCAAGGCCGAGATGCTGCAGCGAACCGGGTCGTTCAAGGTGCGCGGCGCCTACAATCGCCTCGTGCGGTTGAACACCGACGAGCGCCGCTGCGGCGTGGTCGCGTTCTCGTCCGGCAACCACGCGCAAGCGGTCGCGTGGGTGGCACAAACGCTGGCCATGCCGGCCGCGATCGTCATGCCGAGGCGGGCGCCGACGATCAAGGCCGAACGCACCCGCGGCTACGGCGCCGAGGTCATCCTGTTCGACGGCGACCGCGTCGCGATGGAGGCCTATGCACGCCTGCTCGCGGCCGAGCGCCAGGCGACCTTGGTGCCGCCGTTCGACGATCCTCGGATCATCGCCGGCCAAGGCACGGTTGGGCGCGAGATCGCGGCCCAGGCGCGGGTGCTCGGCGCGACGCCCGACCTCGTGTTGGTACCGACCTCGGGCGGCGGATTAGTCGGCGGGACGGCGCTCGCGCTCGCGCACGATTGTCCGGGGGCGCGGGTCTACGCCGTCGAGCCCGAAGGTTTCGACGACCTTGCCTGCTCGCTCGCCGCCGGTACCCGCCTTGCCAATGCACCCGGCGCCCACTCGATTTGCGACGCGCTCCTGGTGCCGAGCCCGGGCGAGATCACGTTCGCGATCAACAGCCGCCTGCTCGCTGGCTCGATCGCAGTGGCCGACCGCCATGCCGAGCGAGCGATGGCAGTCCTCTTCAACCACCTCAAAATCGTGGCCGAGCCCGGCGGCGCGATCGCGCTCGGCGCGGTCCTCGCCGGCGCGATCAATGTCAACGGCAAGACCGTCGTCATCGTCGCTTCGGGCGGCAACGTCGACGCCGCCATGTTCGCTCGAATCCTCAGCGAGCATACCGTCGTCTGAATCCGGGGCCAATTTTACGCTAGACTCGGCCATCGCCGCCGACGCTACGTCGAACCGCTCAGGCGCGCCATGGGTCGCCTGCTCGACGATCCCGCCACGCCGGCCTACGCCCACCCCGCGATCTGGGCCCCGTTCGCGCTGATCGGCGACGGCGGTCGCCGTCCCGGGCCGTAAGCGGCACCCCCTTGCCCCTCGCGCCGGGCCCGTTATGCTGCGCCGGCTCTTGCGGAGGGGGCTGATGGCAAAGTTCAAAGTCACCGAGACGACCCACATGTCGTGGACGGTCGCCGACGTCGACAAGGCGCTGGCGCGGTTTCGCGACCTCTGGGGCTTCAAAGTCCTCGCGCAAATCGACGGCCCGGCCGACGTCTGCGAAGTCCTGACCAAGGTCAAGGACGCACCGCTCAAGATCGGTCACATGCGCACGCCCGACGGGCATTATGTCGAGCTGATCCAATATCTCGGTCCCAGGGACAAGGGCAGGGTCCGCTGTCGCCCGTGCGACACCGGCGCCGCCCATATCGCGCTCGGGGTCGACGACTTGGACGCGGCGGTCGCCGAAGCCAAGACGTTCGGGGTCGAGCTCATGAACGGCGTCATGGAGCTCTACGATCCTGGCCTTGAGGGCGTGAAAGCCTGTTATCTCAAGGACCCCGACGGCATCATGATCGAACTCATTCAGTGGAACCGGAACGGCAACCCGTTCCACGCGATGTAGCGGAAGGAGCGCGCAATGGCCGGTTTTCGTATTGTCGACACGGTTCATTCAGCGTTCACCGTTGCCGATCTCGACAAGACCCTCGCCCTGTTCCGCGACTTTCTCGGCTGCGAAGTACTGGTCCAGGACAAGGGTACGCCCGACGTGGTCGAGACCTTGACCGGTATTCGCGGCGCGCCGTGCAAGCTCGGCTTCGTCCGCATCCCGGGCGGCCACATGATCGAGTTCATCGAGTACGAAGGCCCCAACGACCGCCGCGACTTGAAGGCACGCCCCTGCGACACCGGCGCCGCCCACATCGCGCTCGCGGTCGACAATCTCGACGGCGCGCTCGCCGGCGCGCGAAAGGCGGGCCTCACGCTCTACAACAAGGTCGTCGATATTGAGGACGAGGGCATGAAAGGCGTGCGCTCGGCTTATTTCAAGGCCGCGGACGGGCTGACGGTCGAGCTCATCCAATGGAACGCGGGCGGCGATCCTTTCAAGAAGATGCCGAAGAAGAATTGACGCACGGCCGGCATGGCGCCGGTCGCGAGCGGAGGAACCCATGGCAGTCGAACACAAAGTCTTGAGCACGATCCACTCCGCGTTCGCGGTCTCCGACATCGAGCGCACGACCAAGCTTTTCACCGAGTTCCTCGGCTTTCGTCTGGTCGCGCGCGACGTCGGCACGCCCGAGCTGGTCGAGAGCCTGACCGGCGTATGCGGCGAGGTGAAGCTCGCGTTCGTCAAATCGCCCGACGGTCACATGATCGAGCTGGTCGAGTGGGGCAACGACAAGAAGCGGGTCCAAGGCCGGGTCGATCAGGTCGGCTGGTGGCACATCGCGCTCGAGGTCGACAATTTCGAGAAGGCGCTGAAGCACGCGGGCGAGTACGGCCTCACCATCTACAATCGCGTGGTCGAGCGCGACGAAGGGACTCGCCGCGTCGCCTATTTCCGCGATCCTGACGGCATCACCATCGAGCTGGCCCAGCGCCCGCGCTCGCGCGGGTGACGGGCCGTCACGCCGAACGGTGACGGGCCGTCACGCCGACGCCGTCTTCGGCATCACCTCTTCGGCGAAGAGTTGCATCGCGTCCAAAGCTTGTCCTTGCGGCATCCCGACCCAATGCATGCTGGCGCAGATCATGGTGACGCCCAGGCGGTGCCGATAGTCGAGAATCGCGGCGGCAACATCGTCGGGCGTCCCGATCAGAAAACGATCGTGCGCCAGTTCATCGAAGTCGGCGGAAAAGCCCTGAGTCTCGTCACCCGGCATCGCCTTGTCCTGCCCCCACTGCCGGTAGACCCGGTATTTCTCTTCGAGGTAAGGCCGTGCAATCCGGATCGCCTGCTCGCGGGTGCGGGCAACGAAGGTCTCGCGCATGAGAGGAAGCTCGCGCGGAAACGGTTTGCCGAGTTCGGCGAGCGCACGTCGGTAAACTGCGATCTGGCGCGCGATCGTTTCGGTACGCTGGTGCGGGTTGATGAACCAGGAATCGGCGAGTTTGGCCGCGCGCCGGACCGCGCCATCGGCATTGGCACCGATCCAGATCGGCGGGTGCGGCTTTTGCAGCGGCTTGATCGAGAGGCTGGCGTCGTCGAGTTCGAAGTGCGAGCCCTTGAGCGTGACATGATCTTCTTTCCACAGCCGGACGATCGCCTCGAGGTTCTCGGCAAAGCGCCGGGACTTGTCGGCCGCCGCGGTGCCGAACGCCTTGAACTCGACGTCGCGATAGCCCAAGCCGGCGCCGAACACGACACGTCCACCCGACATCACGTCGATAGTCGCAATCTGTTCGGCGACGTCGATCGGTTTGTGGAGCGGGATCAGGACAAGGCCGGCCACCAGCCGCGCCCGCTTGGTTTCGCCTGAAAGCCGCGCCAGGAACGGCAGGAGCTGCGGCATCCACAACGGATAACTCGCGTAGTGCATACCGGCGAAGATCGCATCGAACCCTAGTTCATCGGCGCGGCGTGCCTGTTCGAACAGGTCATGGATGCGGAGCGCCATGTCCTCGTGGCGCGGATATTGGGCACGGACGAAGAAGCCGAACTGCATGGAGTAACCGTGAACGGGCGGGGATCGCCGCCGAAATTGTGCCCTGATCGGGCGCGATTGTCGCGCGTCAGCGCGCGCTCACCTTGCCGCTCGCCCGCGCGCTTGCCAAGATCGCGGCGGTGTCTTCGGCCGAGAATCCATGCGCCTTGAGCGCCGCGACGAGCCGCGGTTCGGTGATGCGGTCGGGCAGCACGATGACCTTGGGCTCGCCCGCGCCGACGAAGACGCCGTCGATCAAGGTACCCTCGCTTGCAGGCGTTGGCGTGGCCGGCGGCGCGGCAACCGGCGGCACCGGCTTGGCGGTAACCGTCGGCCGCGGTGCGGGTTTGGGCATCGGCGCGCTGCCCTCGTCGACCTCGATCCGGGTCCGCGGCACGACCACGGTCTGGCCGCCCGCGAACGGGTGCGGCTGCGATACCAGCGGTTCTTCGATCACGCGCACGGTCTGGGCGATGGCGGCGGGGGCGCTCACGGCCGCGATCGCGGTTGCAACGAGAAGGCCGAAACGGATCATGGTCGCCTCACTATGGTCCCTCCGGCGGCGATCGCCAAGCGCCGCCGGCTCGGCTTGACTCTTGCCGGCGGTGCCGGCACCTAACATAGATGACCGGCGCGGACCTCACGGCGGCGATCCAGGCGAACGAACCGGCGATCCGGCTCGGGTGTTTCGCTGTCGTCCTTGCCGCGGTCGCGGTCTGGGAGACACTCGCACCGCGACGTATCCGCTCGGTTTCGCGCTGGATGCGCTGGCCCTCGAACCTGGCGCTGGTCGCGATCAACGGCGCGCTCGTGCGGTTGGTATTTCCGGTCGCCGCCGTCGGCATGGCGGCGGTCGCTTCGGCGGGCGGGTTCGGGCTCCTCAACGTGATCCGGCTCCCGCCATGGGCGGCAACGATCCTCGGCCTCGTCCTTCTCGATTTCGCCATCTACCTCCAGCACGTGATGATGCACGCGGTGCCGTTGTTCTGGCGGCTGCACCGGATACACCACACCGATCTCGACTTCGACGTCACCACCGGCGCCCGGTTCCACCCGGTCGAAATCCTGCTGTCGATGACGCTCAAGATCGGCGTGGTCGCAGCGCTGGGGCCGCCGGTGGTCGCGGTGATCGCGTTCGAGGTACTGCTCAACGCCACCTCGATGTTCAACCACGCCAACCTCGCGCTGCCCGCTGCGTTCGATCGCTTGCTGCGGTTCATCGTCGTCACGCCCGACATGCACCGCGTCCACCATTCGATCGTCCCGCACGAGACCAACGCGAACTTCGGCTTCAACTGGCCGTGGTGGGATCGGCTGTGCGGCACCTATCGGGCGCAGCCGGCGGCCGGGCACGAGGCGATGACGATCGGTCTCCGCGATTTTCGCGAGCCGGCCGAACTTCGTCTCGATCGGCTGTTGGTGCAGCCGCTCAAGGGAACGACGCACTCGGTCCCGATCAACCGCGAGCGTGTTCCTTAGAGATGCGCGCCGAGACGGTCGTCAAGTACACGGTCGGCTTGTGCCTAGCGGCCGGTCTCGCCTACGTGCTGACCGAGATCGGCGAGCTCGACCCGGGCGCGATCGAGGACGAAATTCGCGCCCTTGGCTGGTGGGCGCCGGTCGCATTTGTCGGCTTCACCTTCGTCACCGTCGTATTGCTCGGCTCGGTTTCGTTCACGAGCATCGTCGGCGGTGCCGTGTTTGGAGTCGGCGAGAGCGTCGCCCTCGCCTGGTTCGGCACCATCGCCGGCGGGCTTTTCAATTTCGCGGTCGCCCGCTTCGCGATCGCGGACTTCGTCGCCCGGCGCTCCGGCGCCACGCTCCGCTTCGTCTTGGACGGCGTCGAGAACGAGGGTTGGCGCTTCGTCACCTTCATCCGTCTGGTGCCGTTTTTTCAGTTCGCGGCGTCGAGCTACCTATTCGGCGCCACCCGGGTCCGGTTCGTCCACTACATCGTGCCGACGCTCATCTGCGTCCTGCCCGGCATCACCGCGTTCTCGTGGTTGGGGCAGGTCGGGCGCGATGCCGCGGCCGGCAGCGAGGACCTGGTAAAAAATGGCCTGCTCGCAATCGGCCTGCTCGCGATAGTCGCCGCGATCCCGCGGGTCGTGGTCTGGACGCGGCGCCGCCGCATGGGGGTCACTCGGAACGAACTCGACCGCCTGTTTGCAGGCGGCGCCGACGTCACCGTCGCCCTTGTGGTAGCGCCCGACGAAACCGCGAAGCCGCTTCCGTTTCCGCGGAGCGAGACCGTCGCCGAGATTGACCTTGCGACATGGGCGCGGACCCGCGGCATCCATCCCGAACACCGCATCGTCGTCGTTCACGCCCGCGAGGCTGGCGCACTCGCTGCGGTCCGGGCGCTCGAAACCGCGGGCGCGATCGAACCGCGCTATTTGATCGGCGGGCTCGCCGCGGCGCGGCGCTAGACGACCCCTACTCGGCCGCCCGCGGCTCGCGACCGAATACGCGGTCGAGGTGGCCGTTGATCGCATGATGGATCGCGATCTCGCGCACCGACATCGGCCCCGGCGCATAGCTCCGCGAATGCATGCCGCGCTGCAGCGAGGCGATCATGCCGCGATCCTCTTCGAGCACGCGCTGCTGGAAGACGCGGTAGCGCTGGATTTTGCGGTCATAGTCGGGGTCGGCGAAGAACGCGGGCGGGATCAGGTGGTAGCAGATCATGCGGCAGCGGTCGGGCCCGAGCGGCCAGGTCATGTACCCGTTGATGTTGTCGCAGCGCGCGAACAGCGAGAAGTTGGGCGCGAGGAAGCCGTTGATCGCGAAGTCCTCGCCCTTGTCGGCGACCCACGGGATCGGGCCGAACAACGGCTTGCCACCGTCGACCTGGGTGTTGGTCTTGTAGGCGGTGACGAAGCTACCGCGCGGCAGCAGGCGGTAGCGTGACCGGTCGGTCACGTAATAGGCGCCGATGGTCGCCGCGTGCAGGGTATCGGCGTGATAGAAGTCGAGCAGATTCTCGCACACAAACTTCCAGTTGCAATCGAGCTCGAGCTCGAACGTGTAGGCGACGCGAAGGTCCTCTTGGCGCATCGGAGCGAACGCCGTCGCGATCTCGCCCACGAACGCGGCGAGTGGCGGCGCCGCCGGATCGAACGAGACGAACACCCAGCCGGCCCAGGTTTCGAGCCGAATCGACGGCAGCTGGCAGCTCTTGGGGTCGAACCCTTCGGCTTCCTTCATGTAGGGCGCGCCGACCAAGCGACCGTGCCAGTCGTAGAGCCAGCCGTGGTACGGGCACATGAACTCGTTCAAGTTGCCGCTCCCGCTCGCGACCTCGACGCCGCGATGGAGGCAGACGTTGGCGAAGGCATTGAGCCGGCCGGTTTTGTCCTTGACGATCACGACCGGCTCGTCGAGCAAACGTAGCGCGCGGTAGTCGCCGGCGCGCTTGAATTCCTCGGCCCGGCCAACGCACAGCCAATCCTTGAGAAAGACGCGCTCCTTTTCCGCCGCCAACACTTCGAGCGAGGTATAGACGAAGCCCGCGGTATGACGCGCGCGCTCGATCGGGAGCCGCGTGGCAGAGAAATCGAAGCGTTCGTTCATGAGAATCTCCTCTATCCCAACGCCTAGCCGAGCGGTGGGCGCCGTTTGACGAACGAACGCGCTTGTTCGAACGCCGCCGCCGCGCGCAACACGCGGCGGTCGCCAAAGCGCGGGCCGACGATCTGCAGGCCGATCGGAAGCCCACTTTTGGTGAAGCCGCACGGGATCGAGATCGCCGGCTGGCCGGTCAGGTTGAATGGGTTGCCGAACGGTGCCCAGGCGCGGATGTCGCCGGTCTTTTCGAGCTCGGGCGGGCCCCAACGGTCGGCGGCGAACGGCGGTACCGCGGTCATCGGCGTCACCAGCAGGTCGTAGTCCTTGTGGAACGCATGCATGTGACGAATGAGCGCGGCGCGCGCCTCGAGCGCGGCCAAGTGGTCGTCGATCGTCACCTTCTTGCCGTTTTCGAACGACGCTTTGGCGGTATCGCCCAATAGCGCGAACTGCTCGGGGCCGAAGCGGCTGGCAAAGCGGACGAAGTGCGGAAACAAAATATTGCGGAAGTGGCCGCCGGGGTTGGCGAAGCCTGGATCCTTCTCTTCGACCCGCGCGCCCAGTTCCTCGAACACCTCGACCGCGTCGGCAACGATCTCGACCAGTTCGGGATCGAGGTAGGCGGCGAAGCCCAAGGTGCGGCTGAACGCGATGCGTAGCCCGCGCACGCCCTCATCGAGAGTGTGACGGTAATTGACGCCGTCGTAGGGAAGCGTATTGGGATCGCGCGGCTCGGGCTCGGTGATGACGTTCATGAGCTGGGCCTGATCGCCGACGGTGCGGGTAAGCGCGCCAACCGAAAACAGCATCGGCACCCACGACGCCGGATGCACCGGAACGCGGCCGTTGCTGGCCTTCATCGCCACCAAGCCGTTGAAGGCGGCCGGGATCCGGATCGAGCCGCCGGCGTCGGTGCCGAGCGCGGCGTTGCCCATGCCGGCCGCGCACGCGGCCGCAGGGCCGCCCGAAGAGCCGCCACAGGTGCGGGACGGATCCCACGGATTGCGCGAGACGCCGGTCAAGGGGCTGATGGTGACCGCGCCCAGGCCGTACTCGGGCGTCGTCGCCTTGCCCAAGAACACCGCGCCGTGGCGGCGCGCCGCCGCGACGTGCGAGGTGTCCTCGGTCATCGGCGCCGTGCTCGACGCCTTCGAGCCGGAGCGCATCGGCATGCCGACGACCTGGAGCGAGTCCTTGACCGGCATCGGCACGCCGTCGACGAGGCCCTTGGGCTCGCCCTTTTTCCAGCGCGCTTCTGATTCGCGCGCCGTTTTGAGCGCGCCGTCACGGTCGATATGGCAATAGACGTTAAGCGTCGCATTGTGCTTCTCGATCCGCGCCAACGCCGCCTTGGTCGCCTCGACCGGCGAAATCCGGCCGCGCCGATAGGCATCGACCAGATCCATGGCCGGCATGAACGCGATGTCGTCGGTCATCCTGAAGCCCCTCCCCGGCGCTGTAGCTTAACGCAGCCCGGGCCGGCAACCAAAGCAAACGATGTTCGGGCGCTCCCGCAATCGCGCCGGACTTGCTAGGGTCTGTTGCCAATCGGGGGAGAAAATCCATGCAAGTTTCGTTTGCCAAGATCGACGGCCTCACCACGCGCTACTACCACGCCGGCCAGGGCGATAACGCTTTGCTGCTGGTACACGGTTACGGCGCCTCGGCCGACAACTGGGTCCGCGTCATCGACGCCTTTGCCAACGAGGGCTACGCGGTGTTCGCACCCGATATCGTCGGCCATGGCTTCACCGACTGGCGCGATCCCGGCCGCGAGCCGCCGCAAATCCAGATCGTCCGGCACCTGGGAGCGTTCATGGACACGGTCGGGATCAAGACCTGCGCCGCGGCTGGGAGTTCCCTGGGTGGCGTGCTGGTTCCGCTTCTTTATTTCGCGCGACCGAAACAAGTGACGAAGCTCGTCTGTGTCGGTATCCATACGCCGGTCACCGACACGGGAACTCTCGATCCGGCGGTGGTCCGCGCCGCCAACGCCAACGGCAGCAAGGCGATGCAAACCGGAACCTGGGACGCCTGCATCAACCGCATGGCCAACATCTGTCACGACCGCGCGTCCTCGCCCAAGGACGTCGCGCTCCTGAACGTAACCTGTTACGCGCTGCCGGATCGGCTCGAGGCATACAACAAGACCGGCGAGGGCATCGCCGCCGCCGTCAACGACGATCGCGTCCGCATCGATCCAAAGAAAATCGCGGTGCCGACGCTGATGCTCTCGGGTCGCGAGGATATCCGCGCGCCGATCGACATAATCGAGAAGAACTATAAACGTCTGCCCAAGGGCGAACTCGCGGTGTTCGAGAACTGCGGCCACCTGCCCGAGATCGAGCACCCGCAAAAATTCATCGCCACCGTCGGCGTATTTTTACGAAAATAGAACCTACGCCGAGCGGACCTTGGTCAAGAAGTCGGCGACCGCCTTGGCCAGTGTGTCGGCGGCGCCGACGAGGCTGTTCGATTCCTCGAGCACGGTCTGCGATACCGCTCCGGTGTCCCGCGCGGCATCGGTAACGCCACCGATTCGGGCCGACACTTCCTGCGTGCCGGTCGACACCTCTTGAACGCTACCGGCGATCTCGCGCGTCGCCTTGGTCTGCTCTTCGACCGCATGCGCGATTTCGCCCGCGATTTTGTTGATTTCGGCGATAACGGCCCCGATGCTCTTGATCGCAGCGACCGCTTCCGCGGTCGCACTTTGTATCGCGGTGACTTGGGCGCCGATATCGCCGGTTGCCTTGGCGGTCTGATTGGCGAGCGACTTCACCTCGGCCGCGGCACGCAGCCGGGGTTCGATCAGTAATTCTTCCCGTTGAGCGCTTCCCACACCATGTTGTCGAAGTGGTGGACGCCGTGCTCGCTCCGCCACGAACGCTCCTTGTCGACCATGAGCCGGCCTTGCCGGTAGCCGCGCGCATGGACGCCGAGTTGCTGCTTTTCCATGGCCGCACGGTCCTGCGGCACGATCACGTCGCGATGCATGTTCATCTGCGCGACGTTGATCGCCGACGGCGGGTCGGCGACGAAGAAGTGATCGACGGTGCGGTGCACGGTGTCGGGCCCGGTCGGCATCGCGTGGGTGACGTGGAAATTGGCCGGGCCGGGATGGGCGAGAAAGATGTAGTTCGGCCACATGTACCAGACGTAGTCGTCGACGACGTCGTCGCCCTCGTTGATTGGGTACGGCAGCCGCTCGCGGTGGTTGCGAAGAACATCGCGGTCGGTGCGGACGATGTGGGTCGAATACCGGTCGTACTCGTAAGTGTCCCAGGTCGTGGTCATGAACGACTGGTCGGTGCCCATCGCCTGCGGGTGAATGTGCGGGCAGTGGTAGCACTCGAGGCCGTCGAACACGAATTTCCAGTTGCACTTCAGATCGTACTGGTCGCGTCGGCCGAAGGCGAGATTGTCGAAGCCCGGCACGGCGTCGCGAAACTCTTGCTCGAGTTTCCCGTACATGGTGCGCATCGGGGCCGCGTGCGGGTCGAGGTTGACGAACACCATGTTGGCCCAGGTTTCGCAGCGTATTTCGCTCAAGCTGAAGTCCTCGAGCCTGAACCCGGCCACGTTCTCGGCGTTGCCGGCCGCCTTGAGCGCGCCGGTCGCATCGAACGACCAGGCGTGAAACGGGCAGGTGACGATGGTCTTGGACCCGCGCCCCTCGACCAGGGTGTGACCGCGGTGGCTACACGCATTGTAGAACGCGCGAATCGTGTCGTCCTTGCCGCGGATCACGAACACCGGCTGATCGAGAACGAACGCGGCGATGTAGCTGCCGGCGGCACCGAGATCGGCGGCGTAACCGACGAACTGCCAACTCTTGTAGAAGATCGCCTCGCGCTCGCGGGCGTAAATGCCGGGATCGAAATAGTAGGTGCCGGGAAGCGTCGCCGACCGCTCGGGATCCGGACCAAAGGCAAGCGCGGACGCAGCGCGGCTAGCGGCATGGACGGCCATGAGACACTCCTCTCGAACGACATCACGAGTGTCGCGCTGCGACGGCGGGCAGTCAATCGGTCGAACGCCGATTTCCGGGCCGTGCGCAGATTCCGTGTCCGCTACCGATCGCTACCGGCGAGCGCCTGCCACACCAACCGCTGGAAATGGTGGGTGCCGTGCTCACTCCGCCACGACTGTTGGGGGTCGCACATCAGCCGACCCCGTGTGTAGCCTCGGCACCTGACGCCGCGTTGCTGACGCTCCATGGCGGCGATGTCCTGGGGATCGAGGACATCGCGCAGGTAATCGGCATTGGCGACATCGGTCGCGCTCGGCGGGTCATTGACGGCCAAATTCCATATGTGCTGAAGCGATCGCTCCGCCGACAGCGGCATGACGTGACGAATCTGAAAATTGGGCGGCCCTTGATGAGCCGCCAGCATCACGTTGGGCCACAGGTACCAAACGAAAACGTCCTGGATGGCGTCGTCGGCCGCGAAGGCGTAGGGCAGGTTCTCGGGCTTGTTGCGAGTGACGTCGCGATTACCGCGGGCAACGTGGCGCGACCACCAGCGCGCTTCAAAAAACTCGAACGAAAGTTCGAACGGCGAATCGTCCCGCCCCATGATGTCCGGGTGGATGTGCGGACAGTGGTAGCATTCGAGCCCGTCGAAAACGAACTTCCAATTCGCGCCGATGTCAAACGGATCGCGCCGGAAAAATTTGAGGCGATCGAAGGCCGGAATCTTGGCCCGGATGTCGGCTTCGAGATCGCCGGCGATCGCGCCGAGGGGCGCGGCCGAAGGCGATAGATTGACGAAAACCAGTCGCGCGAATTCCGTCACGTGGATCTCGCGCAAGGCGTAGTCTTCAAGCCGAAATCCGGCGATATTCCCGGCATTGCCAGCGGCTTTGAGCCGTCCGTCGAGAGCGAACGTCCAGGCGTGAAACGGGCAGGTAATCGATCGGCGCTGTCCGCTGCCCTCGACCAGCGTATGGCCGCGATGCGGGCAGGCATTGTAGAAGGCACGCAAGCGGCCGTCCGCCCCGCGGATCACGAATACCGGCTGATCGAGGATCGTCGCTGCGACAAAGTCGCCGTTTCGCGCGACCTCGTCGGCGAGACCCACGAATTGCCAACTGGCGAAGAAAATCGCCTCGCGTTCGCGCGCAAAGACCGCAGGATCGAAGTACCATCTCGCCGGCAGCGTGGCGGAGCGCAACGGGTCACGATCGAACGCTAATGCGCGGCCCGTGGGCGCGGCGTCGGTTCGCCCTCGTAAGGATCGTCCCTCCCTCATCTCGTAAATCTCGCGCCGCAGCCGTCTGGGGTCAACGTCTCCCCGCGCTCGCACTCGACGGCAACGCGGCTAGCGATTAAAGTGGGATTGTCCGGTACCGGAAGCTGAATGCAAGTATCCTTCGTCGACGTCGATGGTGTCCGCACCCGGTATTACCACGCCGGCCGCGGCGCCCCGGTCGTGTTGGTGCATGGCTTCGGGATATCGGCCGACAACTGGTGCCGCGTCCTTCCGACGATCGCGAGCGAGTTCGCGGTGTTCGCACCCGACTTGATCGGGCACGGCTTCAGCGCGTGGCGGCCAGTGCCCTCCGGCGGGCGGCCCGAGCGTTATCTCGCGCGCCACGTCGGCCGCTTCATGGATGCACTCGGCCTCGCGCGCGCGGCCGTGGTCGGCACCTCGCTCGGCGGTGTCCTGGTTTCGCTGCTGGCGCTCGAGCGGCCCGAACTGGTAGCGAGCTTGGGCCTGGTCGGGATCGACGTACCGATGTCGCCGACCGGAACCATCAACCCCGACGTCATCAAGGCGGCGATGGCGAACGGCACCAAGGCGATGCAGGACGCCACTTGGGAGTCGTGCCTGAAACGGATGGCCAACATCTGTTTCGACCCGGCCGCGTCGCCGCGTGAAGTCGCCTTGATGCAGACGACGATCTACGCCCAACCGGATCGGCTCGAGGCCTATCTCGGGCTCGGCGGCGGCATGGCTTCGCGCGAGGGCCTGGATCAGGTCCGGATCGTTCCGGAAAAGATCGCGGCGCCGACGTTGGTGCTCACCGGGCGCGAGGACATCCGCGCCGACATCAAGACGATCGAGGCCAACTACCGCCGTATCGCCAAGGTCGAACTCGTCGTGTTCGACCGCTGCGGTCACTTGCCCCACCTCGAGTACCCGGAGAAATTCGCGGGCGTGTTGCTCGACTTCCTGCGGCGGCAGCGGCCGTAGCGGCCGCAGCACGATCACGCTTTTGTTCAACCGGCCGCGGCGCGGCTGTGGTGAAATCGGCGGCCATGCCGACGTTTACCGACCGTCACGGACGAACTTTTACGATCTTTCCGCGCCCCGCGGAGGCGCTGGGCGCACTCTCGCCGCTTTTTCTCGGCGTGCTGGTGTTGCCAGCCGCGATCACCGGTGCGGTCGTCTGGTGGATGGACCCAAGCCATCGCGGTTCGGTCGAGGCGCTCCGTGTTACGTGGCTCGTCAATGCCACCGCCAACTGGTTCGTAATCGCCGGCCTGTACGCCTATCTCGACCGCCGCGGACTCACGCGCGATGTGTTCCGCTTCACCCTGCCACGGCCGCGGGTGTTGGCGCTCGCCCTCACCGCGTTCGCGGTCGGGCTCTTCATCGTCAACCCGATCGCGGCCGGAATCGGCCACCTCATCGGCGCGCCGATGGTGCCGCCGCCGTTCAAGGTCGAGGACGCGGTCAGCATCCTCGTAGTGGCGTTCGTGACGGTGGTGATGGCACCCCTGGCCGAGGAAGTGCTGTTTCGCGGCCTTGGCGTCGGGTACCTGCTGGCGCGTGGGCTGTCGTACTGGATGGCGGGGCTGCTGCCGCTCGCCGCGTTCGCGGCGCTGCACCTGCCCTCCTTCGGGTTGGGCGGCGGGATTTTCATCCTGCTGTGGGGAGGTCTCCCGACCTTCCTCCGGCTCCTGACCGGCAGCCTGACGCCGGGCTGGGTCCTCCACGTGCTCAACAACGCGTTCGCTTACGTATCGGCGAGGTTCCTGATTTAGCGGGATCGGGGGCGACGGCGCGAAAAAAGACGGCCGCGCATGATGCGGCGCGGCCGTCTTTGCCGAGATAGCGGTTACGGCAGGTAGCGGTTGGTGAAGTAGTTCTCAGGCTTGCCGCCGACCGTGATCAGTTTGACGTCCATGGCCCACTGCTGCGCCTTCTTCCACGCGTCGAGCTCCTGGCGGAAATAGACCCCCGACTTGTCCTTCCACTCGGCCATGGTGCGGTCGGTGAAGCCGGTGTGTTCCTCGAGCGGGAAGATCTCGTTCTTCTTGGCGAAGATCTGGTTGTACTTGGCGCGGTTCTTGTCGAACTCTTCATGGCCCTTGGCGGTGGCGCGCAGGAACCGGCAGGTGGCAGCTGGGTTCTTCTTCATCCACGCGTCGTTACCGGCGATCACCATGAAGTAGAACTCGGGCACGCCGTAGTCGCGGAAGTTCCAGAACATCGGCGCGCTCTTGTTCTCCTTCTTGCGGAGGTTCTGGACGGTCACCAGCTCGCCGTAGGAAAGGCCGGTGATGCCCGCGACCTTGCCGGCGGTCAAGAGCTGTACCGCGGCATAGCCCTGCGACACCAGTTCGACATCCTTCTTGGGATCGAGCCCCGACTTGCGGATCATGGTCTCGACGAACTCGCGCCCTGCCAAGGTCGACGACACGCCGACCGTCTTGCCTTTGAGGTCGGCTGGGTTCTTGACGCCCGAGTCGGGATTGACGACGAGGCCCCACGGATAGGTGCGCAAGATCGCGGCAATCGAGGTGACCGGGATCGAGGTGTCCTGCGAGACCATGATCTCGGGCGGATAGGTCATGCTGAACGCGACTTTCTGGCGCGCGACCAGCTTGATCGGGTCGGCCGGGGTCGCCGGCGAGATCAGTTCGACCTCGATGCCTTCGTCCTTGTAGTGGCCGGCTTCCTGGGCGCCGATGATCGGCCCTTGTGAGGCCCACGGCAGCCAGTCGCCGACGATCGTGACTTTCTTGGCCTCGGCCGGCTTGTCGCAGGCGCTCGTTTTCTGCGCCTGGGCGAACGCCGGACCGCTCAGCGCGGCCGCTATTGCAAGGACCGCCGCGCCTTTGACGACATCGATAAACTTTACCATCTGCAGCTCCCGTTGTTAGGTCGCATCTATCGGTTACGAACGTAGTACCATGGAATGACCGCGCGCTCGACGATGACGACGATCAAAAATAGCGACACCGCCATCACCGCGAGGTAGAAGATTCCGGCGAACACGAAGTGCGTCTTGAACGCGGCGTTCGAGGCAATCATCACCGGCCCGAGCCCCTCGTGCGAGCCAACGAATTCGCCGACGATGGCGCCGATCGGGCTCAGGATCGCAGCCTGCTTGATGCCGGTAAAAACGAACGGCAGCGCGCCCGGCAGCCGAACCTTCTTGAACGTCTCCCATGCGCCGGCGCCGAGCGACTCCATGAGGAGTATCATGTCGCGCTCGATGGCGTTAAGGCCGGCGAACGTGGTCATGAACACCGGAAAGAAGATAATCAGCGCCGCCAGCATGATCTTGGGTTCGGGTCCAAAGCCGAACCAGATCACCAAGACCGGCGCGATCGCGATCACCGGAATCGTTTGCGAATAAATGATCAGCGGATAGAGCGCTTTGCGCATCGTTTCCGAGTGGTAGAGGACGATACCGAGCGTCAGGCCGACCACGGCACCGAGGAAGAACCCGCCGATCACCTCGATCAGCGTTACGTAGGCAGCCGCGAGGAAGCGATCTTGCGCCCCGTCGATCGCCGTGTAGATGATTTTGTGAAGCGGCGGCAGGATCCATTCGGGTTGATCGAACACCCAGTTGAACGTCTCCCAAAACAGGATAATCAAGCCAATCGCGATCATCGGCGGCAGTTGCGCGCGGACGCGCGACGCCAGCGACCGCGGCGGATGCGCCGCCTTCAACATCTGTTCGCCGAGTTTGCCACCGACGTCGTTCATGTCGCCTTCGGCCTATTCAACGCCAAGCCGCGATCCGCCGAGCGCCGTCCATACCAGATGCTCGAAGTGATGGGTGCCGTGTTCGCTCCGCCATGAGCGCTCGCGGTCGACCATCAGTCGGCCTTCGCGGTAACCGATCGCCTTAACGCCCTCGGCCTGCTTTTCGATCGCGCGGCGATCCTGCTGGAACACCACGTCGGTGTAATTGTCAAACTGCTGGCGATCATACGTCGAAGGCGGGTCGTTCAGGCAAAAATTGATGACGTGGCGAACGCAGGTCTCGGCGCCGGTCGCCATCGCATGGAGAATCATGAAGTTCGCCGGCCCCTGCTCGCAGGTGAACACCATGTTCGGCCACAGATACCAGATGTAGGAATCGACGATCGTCGCGTCGCCGAGCGCGTAGGGCAGCCGCCCGCGCTCGCCGGCGATCACCGCGCGGTTACCCTTGATGACGTGCTCCTGCCAGATGCCGTGCTCTTCTGATTCCCACGCCTGCAGCAGCGGGCTTTCCTCTGCCGACATCGCCTGCGGATGGATCACCGGGCAGTGGTAGCACTCGAGCCCGTCCAAGATGAACTTCCAGTTGCCTTTGATGGGAAACGACTTGCGTTGCGCGAACATGAGGTCGTCGAAATTCGGGATCGCGCGGCGGAAACGACGCTCGAGGTCGCCGGCTTGGCTCGCGAGCGAGGGCGCGGTCGGGTCGAGATTGACGTAAACCATGAACGCCAGGGTCTCGACCCGGATTTCGGCAAGCGCGAAGTCCTCGAGCCGAAACCCGGCGACGTTCTCGGCGTTGCCGGCGGCCTTGAGCGTGCCGAAGGTGTCGAACGACCACGCGTGGAACGGGCAGGTGACGATCGCCTTATTGCCTTTGCCCTCGACCAGCGTGTGTCCGCGATGGCTGCACGCGTTGTAGAACGCGCGCAGGCGGCCGTCTTTGGACCGGATCACGAAGATCGGCTGATCGAGCACCGCGGCGGCGATGTAGTCGCCCGCGTCCTTCACGTCGTGGGTCCAGCCGACGAACTGCCAGGTCTTGAACCAGATCGCCTCGCGCTCGCGCTCGTGGATCGCCGGGTCGTAGTAAAAGTACGCCGGCAGCGTCGCCGACCGCTCGGGGTCGCCGCTGAAGCGCGGCGTGAAACCCGCGAATTTTCGCGCAAGGGTCGTTGGCGCCATGCTACCTCCCCTGAGTGCGCTAAGCCCGTTCTGCCCATGGTGGCCTTCGGCATCAGCGCCGTCAATGGCACCCGGCAGGCGGGGCTCGCGTTTACGGCGAGGGCGGCGTCATCAGTTTGGGCAACCACAGCGCGATCTCGGGAAAGATCATGATCAAC
>VGEO01000015.1 GCA_016869275.1 Alphaproteobacteria bacterium
TCGGCGGCGTCTGTTTCATCGGTCTCATCCTCATCCCCTTCAACGGTGACGATGAGCCGAAAATCCTCCGCTAGCCAAACACATCAATCTGTCTCAGGGGTGCTGACGGGGAACACTCGAACCTACGTCCTGGAGGTCGAATCCGCGTTTGGAGACTTTTCGGTTTTTCCCGGCTCTAACCGCAATCGGCGCCAGTCTCCGTTGGCCGAAAGTGTCCAAATCGCGCGCCAATTACGGGCTTTTCCCTCCTCATTCTCTGGACGCGCCAAATACGCGGACTGCGTGGTGGGCCCGGGAGGACTCGAACCTCCAACCAGACCGTTATGAGCGGCCGGCTCTAACCAGTTGAGCTACGGGCCCCGGGGCGCGAGGATACAGGGATCGCGTCCCGCGACAAGCGCCGGTCGCGCGGTCAACCTCTTGCGCCTGCTTGTTCTCGTGGTCGATGCCGGGATCGCTTGAGGTCATCCGCGGCCGGCGCCGGCGTTCGCTGCGGCGGTCGATGCGGTTGAGGAAAACACCCTGAAAATCGCGGTCGTGGGCGCCACTGGCAAAATATCGGCGCGCCGGTTGCTCGAGGCCGGCCATCACCTGCGCGCGCTCTCGCGCGGCGGGCCCAAGCTCGAGGCGCTGGCCGAGTTGGGCGCCGAGCCCTTTTCGATTTGGGCGGCGCACCGCCGGTGATCGCGGGGCAGATGATTGGCGGTTTCATGGCGGATTCCTGACGGCGGCGACCGCCTCCAACCGGTTGAGCAGCGGGCCCCGACGCGCGAAAATACAGGGAACGCGCCGTCCGACAAGCGCTCGGCGCGGGCTGACCGCCGCCCTCCGTCGCAACCCCAACACCATGGCGCCAAGGTTCTTGCTCCTCGTCCGGCTCGCGTGCGCGTTGGTCGTCCTCGTCGCAGCGCTTGCGACGCCGGCCCGCGCCGCCGGGGAATCCGAAGTCGACCTCCAGCTGATCCTGATGGTCGACGCCTCGGGCAGCGTCGATGAACGCGAGTTCGCGCTGCAGCGCCTGGGCTACGCCCGCGCGTTCCGAAACCCGCGCGTCGTCAACGCGATCCGGAGCGGCGCCCTCGGCAAGATCGCGGTTGCCTATGCCGAATGGACCGGACCGACACTCCAGACCATGGTGATCGGCTGGACCGTGCTCGGCGATGAGGCCGGCGCGCACGCCTTCGCCGCCGAGCTCGAACGCCGCCCGCGCGCGCTCTTCTCCGGCGGCACCGCGGTCGGAGCCGCGATCCTCTACGGCGCCGCCGCGATCGAAGCGCGGCCCTTTACCGCCGTGCGACGCGTGATCGACGTCTCAGGCGACGGCGCCACCAATCGCGGCGTGCCGGCCGCGCTCGCGCGCGACCAGGTCATCGCCCGCGGCTTCACCGTGAACGGCCTCCCGATCTTGACCGACGACCCGTTCCTCGACCGCTATTACGAGACCAACGTCATCGGCGGCCCCGGCGCATTCGCGATCCCGGCCAGCGATTTCGAGAGCTTCGCCGCCGCGATCCTCGCCAAGCTCGTGCGCGAGATCGCGAGCATCGATCGCGCGTCCTTCGCGCACGGAAGCGAATAGCACCCTCGGCCGCGTTTCGGCTTAGAATAACCGCCCGTCGTTAGCCGTTGAGAGGCCCCGATGCCGCTGTTCGACCCGACCACGCCGTTCGCTCCGCAATTCTCGGCCGATCCCTACCGGTCGGCGACGCTTCCCGGCTTCTGGTACTACGACCCCGCGATTTTCGCCGCCGAGCGCGAAGCGATCTTCTATAAGTCCTGGCAGTTCGCGGGCTACCAGGCCGACCTCAAGGAGCCCGGCGCTTACATCACGGCCGAGATTCTCGACCAGAAAGTGTTCGTGATCCGCGCCAAGGACGGCGCGCTTCTCGCCTTCCACAACGTCTGCATGCACCGCGGCCACACGCTCCTGGAAGGCAAAGGCGAGAAGACGATCATCACCTGCCCGTTCCACGCCTGGTCCTACGACACCCACGGCGCGCTCAAGGCCGCCGGCAACGCCGAGAACGTCCGCGGCTTTCGGCACGAAGATTTTTCGCTGACGCCGGTTCAGGTCGAGACCTTCCTCCACATGGTGTTCGTGAACCTCGACCCCAAGGCGCCCTCGCTCGCGTCACAGGCCGGCGCGTTCGAGCGGTACGTCCGCGAGCACATTCCACGGTTCGATGAGCTCAAGTTCGCACGCCGCGATCCGATCCCGATCGCCAGCAATTGGAAGTTCGTGTTCGACGGGCTCGAGTGCTACCACTGCCCGGTGATCCACCCCGAGGCGGTCAAGGCGGCCGACTACGACAAGCGCCAGCAGTGGTCGGAAGGGATCTATTCGATCCACTTCACGCCGCCCCGGGCCGGCATCGCCAAGGAGGATCACCTGTTCGGCTTCCGCGCCGAATCGGGCGACCTCCCGGTCTCGTACGTCCTCTACCTCTGGCCCAACAACATGTTCATGGCGCGGCGCGGCGAGCCCAACTTCGCGTTCGCCCACGTCATGCCGACCGGGCTCGAGACCACGATCGTCAACATCGACCACTTCTATCTGTCGTCGCCGCCGAAGCCTGAGAACGTCCGCACCATGGACGCGGCGCGCGACGTGATCTGGCCGCAGGATACCCGTGCCATGGCGCTGCAGCAGTTGGGCGTGCACGCGCGCGGCTATCGGCAGGGGCGGCTCATGGTCGACAAGGCCCACACCTACCGGAGCGAGCACACCACCCATCACTTCGACAAGATGGTGTGGGATGCGGTGACCGGCGCGATGCCGGATGCGGCACGGATGCCGTCCGAGCGCTACCGCGCCGCCGAATAGCGATACCCCGGACCACTCGGCCAATTTGGTTTAGAGGAGAACGCATCATGCTTGCCTACATCCTGGTCGGTACCAACAACCTGAAGCGCGCGGCCAAGTTCTATGACGCCGCGCTCGCGCCGCTCGGGCTCACCCGCGCCGGCGGCACCGAGCGCTACATCGGCTACGCACCGAAAAAGGCGCCGAAGCAGGCCAAGTTCTATGTCACCAAGCCCTTCAACAAGAAGCGGGCGACGTTCGGCAACGGCACCATGATCGCGCTCGCGGCGAAATCGAATCGGGCGGTCGACGCGTTCCACGCCGCCGCCCTCGCCAACGGCGGGACCGATGACGGAAAGCCCGGCCCCCGCCCGGCTGGCGCCAAGAACTACGCCGCCTACGCCCGCGACCCCGACGGCAACAAGATCTGCGCCATCCGCCGCGCGACGCGGTAGGACGCGCCGCACCGCACCCGCGGCCTTCGACGCGGCTCACGACGATGACCGTCGACCTCTGGACCGCGGCCGCGGCGGTCGTGCTGGCGCTCGTCCAACTGGGCCTCGCCAGCGGCTTCGCCAAGCGCGTCACCGGCCGCGCCTGGTCGGTCGGCCCGCGCGATCATCCGATCGAATTGACCGGGCTCGCCGGGCGGCTCGATCGCGCCTTCCGCAACCTCATGGAGACGTTCCCGCTCTTCGTGGCGCTGGTCGTCATCGCTCACGTCGCGGGCAAAGCCAACGTGTGGACCGCGGTCGGCGCGCAGGTCTATTTCTGGTCGCGCGTCCTTTACGTGCCGGCGTATGCGAGCGGTGTTCCGCGGCTGCGGACGGCGATCTGGCAAATCGGGATGATCGGTTTGGTCGTGATAATGGTGCAGCTCTTCCGGTGAACGGCCAAGGAGGACCCATGGGCGCCGCCTTCGAACAGATCAACGGCAGGGTCGTGCATGACGAGGTCGTACCCGCGCGCGGCAGCTGGAGCCGCGAGATCAAGCAGGGCCAGACGCTCAGGATGATCGACCTCGAAGGCACCCAGGCGGTCGACTTCCTCTGCTACAACGCGCGCGACCACGAAGACCGCTACGCCGCCGCCGATACAATGAAGATCAACGGCAACCTCTTCATCCGAAAAGGCGCGACGATCTATTCGATCAACTGCAACCCGATGTTCACGGTGACCGCCGATACGGTCGGCCGCCACGACACCATCGCCGGCTGCTGCTCGCCCGGCATCAACCGGCTCCGCTACGGCAAGCCTGACGACCACAGCTGCCGCGCCAACTTCCTGCACGAGCTCGCGAAGTGGGGCATGGGCCCGCGCGACATGGTCGCCAACCTCAACTTCTTCATGATCCTGCCGGTCGGGCGGGACGGCGAAATGGGGATCATCCCGGCGATCTCGAAGCCCGGCGACTATGTCGACCTCAAGGCCGAGATGGACGTCATCGCCGTGATTTCGAACTGCCCGCAGGTCAACAACCCCTGCAACGCCTACAAGCCGACGCCGATCCGCGTCATCGTCAGCGCGTAGGAACCCCCTCCCTACCCTCCCCCTGCCCGCACGCTATCGTGTGCACACATCTCGCAGCTTGGGGTCTGGGGCACACCATCGATACTCCCTCCCCCGCGGAGCGGAGCGGGGGGAGGGCGGCGAACGAAGCGAGCGGGTGGGGGTCAGCGGCGCAGCCACTGCCGTCGTGGCCGGACGCAGTCCCGGCCATCCAACGCGTCAGCAGACATCGAGGATCGCTCGTCGAAACCCGTCGGCGACAGGCACCGCTCGCACTCTATCGCGCGCTTTAAGACGGCGCTTGAGGCGCCGGCGGGACCCGTTTTCGTCCGGCGTCGGTGCGCCGTCGCGCTCGCCGCCCGCCCCCTGCGCCGCAGGGGGCTGGTAGGGGGCCTTACGTATCCAAGAAGCTCCGGAGCTTGCGGCTCCGGCTCGGGTGCTTGAGCTTGCGCAAGGCCTTGGCTTCAATCTGACGGATACGTTCGCGCGTCACCGAGAATTGCTGGCCGACCTCTTCGAGCGTGTGGTCGGTGTTCATGCCGATGCCGAAGCGCATGCGCAAGACGCGCTCCTCGCGCGGCGTCAGCGTGGCCAAGACGCGTGTCGTGGTCTCCCGCAAGTTCGACTGGATCGCGGCGTCGATCGGCAGCACCGCGTTCTTGTCCTCGATGAAGTCGCCCAAATGCGAGTCTTCCTCGTCGCCGATCGGGGTCTCCAGGCTGATCGGCTCCTTGGCGATCTTCAGCACTTTCCGCACCTTCTCCAGGGGCATGCCGACCTTCTCGGCCAACTCCTCCGGCGTCGGCTCGCGGCCGATCTCATGGAGCATCTGGCGCGAGGTCCGCACCAGCTTGTTGATGGTCTCGATCATGTGGACCGGGATGCGGATGGTGCGCGCCTGGTCGGCGATCGAGCGGGTGATCGCCTGGCGGATCCACCACGTCGCGTAGGTCGAGAACTTGTAGCCGCGGCGGTACTCGAACTTATCGACCGCCTTCATCAGGCCGATGTTGCCTTCCTGGATCAGGTCGAGGAACTGGAGGCCGCGGTTGGTGTATTTCTTGGCGATCGAGATGACGAGGCGGAGGTTGGCCTCGACCATCTCCTTCTTGGCTTGGGCGGCGGCGCGCTCGCCGCGCTGCACGGTCTCGACGATGCGGCGGAACTCGCCGATGTCGAGCGAGGTGATGTTGGAAACTTCCGCGATTTCGCCGCGGAGCTGCTTGATCTGGGCCTGGCCGCCGGTGGTGAACTCTTCCCAGCCCTTGTCCTTGAGGCGGCGGACGCGCACGAGCCACTTGGGGTCGAGCTCGGAGCCGAAATAGTTCTTGAGGAAGCTCTCGCGGCTCACCTTGTAGCTTTCGCCCAGGCGCAGCAGCCGGCCTTCGAGCCCGCGCAGGCGCTTGTTGAGGCCGTAGAGCTGGTCCATCAGCGCTTCGATGCGGCCATTGTTCAAGCGGATTTCGCCCATCTGCTTGGCGCTCTCGCCTTTCAACTTCTCGTAGCGCTTGAGCTGCGGACCGGTCAGCACCTCGCCCTTGAGCGCGGCCTCGACCTTGGCTTCTTGAATCTTCTTGAGGCGCTTGTAGCTCGAGGTGATGTCGGTGAATGCCTTGATCGTCTGCGGCTTCAGCGCCTCTTCCATCGCCGCGAGCGAAAGATTGGCCTCATCGTCGTCGTCCTCGTCGAACTCGCCCGGTTCGGCCGCGCCCTGCGGCACCCCGCCCTCGTCGCCTCCAGGCGGGCGGCTGCCGTTGCCGCCCTTGAGCCGCGCCTTCTCGGCCTCGCGCCGCCTCTCCTCTTCCTTGGCGCGGTCCTCGGGCTTGATCGGAACCGGCGGCGGCGTCGGCGGCACCGCGGCGCGGACCTCGGGCCCGCCGCCATAGGTGGCGTCGAGGTCGATGATGTCGCGGAGCAGGATGCGGCTGTCGGCGAGATCGTCCCGCCACTTGACGATCGCCTGCATGGTGAGCGGGCTTTCGCACAGCCCGCCGATCATCGTCTCGCGGCCCGATTCGATCCGCTTGGCGATCTCGATTTCGCCCTGGCGCGACAGCAGCTCGATCGACCCCATCTCGCGCAGGTACATGCGGACCGGATCGTCGGTCCGCTCGACCGAGGTGGTTTCGGGCTGCACCGGCACCAGCGCGGTCGGCTCGGCTTCAGCCGGCTCCTCTTCCTGCTGCTGGGCGCCTTCCTCGGTCTCCTCGGCGTCGACCACGTTGATGCCCATTTCGGAGAGCATCGCCATGGTGTCCTCGATCTGCTCGGAGGATACGTGGTCGGGCGGCAGGACCTTGTTGAGTTCGTCGTAGGTGATGTAACCGCGCTCTTTGGCGCGGGCCAGCATCTTCTTGACCGTCGCCTGCGAGGAATCGATCAGCGGCTGATCGGACTGCTCGTCGCGACCCTCCTCGCCCTCCTCGCCTCCGGTCTTGGCCGTTTTTTGTCCGCCCTTGGCTCCGCCCTTGCCCGGCGCGACCGCCTTCTTGTGCGCGGCATCGAGCGCCGCCGGCTTGGCCGCCGCCTTGGGGGTCCCCGCGGTCGCCTTGGCCGTCGCCGGCATGGCCTTGGGCGCCGTTTTCGGCGCAACTTTCAGCGCGGGCTTTGTCGCCATCGGTATCGCTCCATTGCCGTTACCGGCGACCTTTGCCTGGGGGCGCAAGCGTTCAGCTTCCGCCCGGCGATCGCCTTTCTTTACGTTAGATCGTGACATCGCGTCCTGACGCCGCCGCGAGGTCGTTCGCGGCTCCTTCATCGACGGCAGCCTTCATTTCCTCTTTCAGCGCGTCGAGCCGCGCCTTGGTCTCACCGCTCGGATTGTCGGCATAGGCACGCGCCGCCGCCTCGACCTCCGTCGGCAGCGTCACCGCCCGCCGGTGGAGATGAAAAGTATGACGCCAGCCGATTTCCGCCGCCTCGAGGGGCGCTTCGGGCCGCGCAAAGCGGTCGATCAGCGCTCCCGGCCCGGAACTCAACCGCTCCAGGGCGCGTGTAAAACCCTTGTTCGTAAGGTGTTCACGGAGACCCGCCGAATCAAGCCCCTGCACCCTCGCCCCCGAGCCGGCGATATCTAGGATGGCGGCACGAAGCGCGTCAAGGTCGTTGTCCTTGAGCGGTAAAGCGGCGAATTCCTCGGCGATACGCTCGATCAGGGCCGGATGGTTAACGACCGTCACCACGAGCAGGCGTTCGCGGCGAAAAGTGGGGCTCAAGGGGGGCGGCGGGCCGACGCGAAGCCCGGGGCCGCCGGCGCGGAATCCGGGGCCGCGGTTGGGCGGCGGGTCGCGCCCGGGGCCGCGGCTCGAACGCACGGCCGCCCCGACACCGAAGGCCTGCCACAGCCGCTCGCGCATGGCGGTGTCGTAGTAGGTGCGGACGGTCGGATCCGCGATCCGGGCGACCATCTGCTTGAGATCGCGGTCGAGCGCCGCGCGCGCCTCGGGTTCCTCGAACCGCCGCCCTTTGATCCGCGCTTCCCACAGCACCGCCGAAAGCGGCTTGGCCGCGTCGAGCACGGCGCGGAAGCCGTCGCGGCCGGCATGCTGGACGTGGCTGTCCGGGTCCTCGCCCTCGGGCAGGAACGCGAAGCGGAGCGAGTGTCCGGGCTGGAGCAGCGGCAGCGCTCGTTCGGCCGCCGCATACGCGGCGCGCTGGCCGGCGGCGTCGCCATCGAGGCAGACGATCGGCTCGGGCGTGAGGCGCCAGAGTTCGCGCATCTGATCCTCGGTGAGCGCGGTGCCGAGCGGCGCGACCACGTTCGGGATGCCGGCGGACGCGACCCCGATCACGTCCATGTAGCCCTCGACGACGATCACCGTGCCGGCCTCCCGGATCGCCTCTCGGGCCAGCGCCGCGCAGTAGAGGTTCTTGCCCTTGTGGAAGATCGGGGTCTCGGGCGAATTGATGTACTTGGCCTTGTGGTCGCCGAGCGTGCGCCCGCCGAAGCCGATCACCCGCCCGCGGCGGTCGGCGATCGGAAACATCAGGCGCAGGCGAAAGCGGTCGAAGGTGGCGCCGCCATCCTCGGGCTTGACGAGGAGGCCCGCTTCGAGGAGCTGGGCCTCGCTCAGTTTGCGCGCGATCAAGGCCTCTTTGAGCGCGGTGCGATGATCGGGGGCGAAGCCGAGCTGAAACCGCCTGACCGCTTCGGCCGAAACGCCGCGTTTTTTCAGGTAGTCGCGGGCGAGCTGGCCGGCATTGCCGGCAAGCTGGGCCTCGAACCAGCGCGCGGCGAGTTCGAGCACCCCGACCAGCCCCTCGACCTTGGCCGCCCGCTCGGCCTCGCCGGGCGTACGGGCCGGCATCTTGAGCCCGGCCTGGCCGGCCAGCTTTTCGACCGCCTCGATGAAGGGGACGTTCTCGGTCTTCGCCACGAAATCGAAGATCGAGCCGTGGGCGCCGCAGCCGAAACAGTGGAAGAAGCCTTTGTCGTCGCTCACCGTGAACGATGGGGTCTTCTCGTTGTGGAACGGGCAGAGACCTTTGTGTTCGCGCCCGGCGCGGGTGAGCTTGACCCGCCGTCCGACGATCTCGGAAAGCGCGATGCGGGCGCGGATTTCGTCGAGAAAGTCGGGCGGAAGCATGACCGGCGATGGTCCGAAGCCGCTATCGCCCGCTCACGCCGCCGCCCCCAGGATGTTCTTGACGATGGCCGAGGCCTTGGCGAGGTCGAGTTGCCCGGCATAGCGGGCCTTGAGCTGGGCCATGACCTTGCCCATGTCCTTGATCCCCTTGGCGCCAACTTCGGCCACCAGTTGCTTGGCGGCGTCGGCCACTTCGTTCTCCGAGAGCTGGCGCGGCAGGTATTCCTCGATGATCGCGATCTCCTCACGTTCCTGATCGGCGAGCTCGGAGCGGCCGCCTTTCTCGTAGAGTTCGATCGATTCGCGGCGCTGCCTCACCATCATTTGCAGCAGCACCAGAATCTCGTCGTCGGTGATGCCGTCGGGGCGGCCGTCGCCGCGCGCAGCGATGTCGCGGTCCTTGAGCGCGGCGAGGATCAGCCGCGTCGTCGAGACGCGGCGTTCGTCCTTGGCCCTCATCGCGGCCTTGAGGGCTTCGTTCAGCTTTTGGCGCAGCATCCGGGCCCCGCTCTCTGGGAAAGGGCGCATCCTACACCCCGCGCGCCCTCGGAGGCAATTCGGGATGCTGTAGATAACTAATTGATTTTATTATAGAAACAGCCTAACGCTGGGCTTGACGCGAGCGCTCGAACTGCCTATTTTCCGCGCCGACGCGCGAGCCCCTCGGCGCGCCGCCCGATCCAAGGACCCAGCCCGTTGCCCGACGCGAAATACGTCGCCGCCGCCGCGCCGCAAGGCCAAGCGACGGCGGTATTAGTTCTGGCCGACGGGACGGCGTTTTGGGGCAGCGGCGTCGGCGCGACCGGCACCGCGGTCGGCGAGGTGTGCTTCAACACGTCGATGACCGGTTATCAGGAAATCCTGACCGACCCGTCCTATGCCGGCCAGATCATCGCCTTCACCTTCCCTCACATTGGGAACGTCGGCACCAACGGCGAGGACATCGAAACCGCGACCCCGGCCGCGCGCGGCCTCGTACTGCGGGCGCGGCCGACCGATCCCTCGAACTTCCGCGCCCTCGACCCGCTCGATCGCTGGCTTGCACGTAACGGGTTGCCTGGAATCGCCGGCGTCGATTGCCGGCGGCTCACGCGCTTGATCCGCGACCGCGGGCCGCAAACCGGCGTCGTCCACCACGCGGCCGCCAGGCAGGCAATTTCGCTCGATGACCTCCTCGCGCAAGCGCGGGCGTGGCCGGGGCTCGAAGGCATGGACTTGGCGCTCGACGTCGCCTGCACCCAAACCTACGCATGGGACGAAACCCCGTGGCAGCGCGGGCACGGCTACGGCCGCCAGACCGGCCCGACCCATCGCGTGGTCGCCGTCGATTTCGGCGCCAAGCGCAACATCCTCCGCTCGCTCGCCGCCGCCGGCGCCGCCGTCACCGTGGTGCCGGCGCAGGCGAGCGCCGCCGATATCCTCCGCCACAAGCCCGACGGCGTCTTTCTCTCGAACGGCCCCGGCGATCCAGCTGCGACCGGCCGCTACGCCGTGCCGATGATCCAGGGCGTGATCGCGGCCGGCGTACCGCTGTTCGGGATTTGCTTGGGCTTCCAGATGCTGGCGCTCGCGCTCGGCGCCAAGACCGCCAAGATGTTCCGCGGCCACCGCGGCGCCAACCATCCGGTCAAGGACCTCGCGACCGGCAAGGTCGCGATCACCAGCCAGAACCACGGCTTCATGGTCGATCCGGCGACGCTGCCGGCCGGCGTTCGCGCCACCCACCTCTCGCTCTTCGATGGCTCGCTCGAAGGCGTGGCGGTCGAGGGCCGGCCGGTGTTCGGGGTTCAGTACCACCCCGAGGCTTCGCCCGGCCCGCACGACGCCGAGGGTCACTTCGCGGCGTTCGCGGCGATGATCGCGACGCACAAGAAAAAGGCGTAGCGATGCCGCGATACCGGCTACGAAAAACGGCGAATACTACGTTCGTACTCGGCGTGGGCGCCGATCCAGAACCAGACGACGGCATCTTCCTTGAAGGCTTTGTCGAGAAGCTTGGTCATGCTCGGAACACCCGTCCAATCCGTCCGGCATTTCGAGTCCGAGCCTGAGCGGGTCGCCTGATGCCGCGCCGGGCCGACATCCAATCGATCCTGATCATCGGCGCCGGGCCGATCGTGATCGGCCAGGCCTGCGAGTTCGATTATTCGGGCACCCAGGCGTGCCAAGCGCTCAAGGCCGAGGGCTACCGGATCGTGCTGGTCAACTCGAATCCGGCGACGATCATGACCGATCCCGATCTCGCCGACGCCACCTACATCGAACCGATCACGCCCGAGTTCGTGACCCGGATCATCGAGCGCGAGCGCCCGGACGCGCTGCTCTCGACCATGGGCGGCCAGACCGCGCTCAACACCGCCGCCAAGCTCGCCGAGGACGGGGTGCTCGAACGCCTCGGCGTCGAGCTGATCGGCGCCGACGTCCGCACCATCAAGATGGCCGAGGATCGCGAGCTGTTCCGCCGCGCCATGACCGAGATCGGGCTCGAGGTGCCGCGCGCCGGTATCGCCCGCAACCTCAAAGAAGCGCGCGCATTGCTCGAGCTGACCGGGCTGCCCGCCATCATCCGCCCCTCGTTCACGCTCGGCGGCTCGGGCGGCGGCGTCGCCTACAACCGCGAGGAGTTCGACCACATCGTCACCGGCGGCATCGATGCCTCGCCGATCGGCGAAGTGCTGGTCGAGGAGTCGCTGCTCGGCTGGAAAGAGTACGAGATGGAGGTGGTGCGCGACCGCGTCGACAACTGCATCATCGTCTGCTCGATCGAGAACGTCGACCCGATGGGTATTCACACCGGCGACTCGGTCACGGTCGCGCCGGCGCTGACGCTGACCGACAAAGAGTACCAGATCATGCGCGACGCGAGCTTCGCGGTGATGCGCAAGATCGGCGTCACCACCGGCGGCGCCAACGTCCAGTTCGCGGTCGAGCCCAAGACCGGCCGCCTGATCGTGATCGAGATGAACCCGCGGGTATCGCGCTCCTCGGCGCTGGCGTCGAAAGCGACCGGCTTTCCGATCGCCAAGGTCGCGGCGCGGCTTGCGGTCGGCTACACGATGGACGAGCTCATGAACGACATCACCGGCGTCACCCCGGCGGCGTTCGAGCCGACCATCGACTACGTCGTCACCAAGATCCCGCGCTTCACGTTCGAGAAGTTTCCCGGCGCCGAGGCCCTGCTAACGACCTCGATGAAGTCGGTGGGCGAGGTCATGGCGATCGGCCGCACCTTCGCCGAGTCGCTGCAGAAGGGACTGCGCTCGATGGAGACCGGTTTGACCGGACTCGACGAGATCGCGCTCCCCGGGCTCGACGCCGCGACCGATCCCGCCGACCGCCGCAACAAGGCGCGGGCGGCGCTGACGCTGCCGACCCCGGACCGGCTGCTCGCGATCGCGCAAGCGTTCCGGATCGGGCTGTCGGTCGAGGAGATCCACGCCGCCTGTCACTACGACCCCTGGTTCCTCCGCCAGATCGCGGCGCTAGTCGCGACCGAGGACGAGATTCGGGCCCGTGGCCTGCCGACCGGCGCCAAGGCGATGCTCGATCTCAAGGCGATGGGGTTCTCCGATGCCCGGCTCGGCCAGCTCGCCGGGCTCGACGAGGAAGCGCTCGCCCAACGCCGCGCTGGGCTCGGCGTTCACAGCGTCTTCAAACGGGTCGATACCTGCGCCGCCGAGTTCGAATCGCGCACCCCATACATGTATTCGACTTACGAGGGCGACGGGGTCAGCGCGCCCGAGTGCGAGGCCGCGCCCAGCGCCCGCGACAAGGTCATCATCCTCGGCAGCGGACCCAACCGCATCGGTCAGGGCATCGAATTCGACTATTGCTGCGTCCACGCCGCCTATGCGCTGAAAGAGGCCGGGTTCGAGACCATCATGGTCAACTGCAACCCGGAAACGGTCTCGACCGATTACGACACGTCCGACCGGCTTTATTTCGAGCCGCTGACGCTCGAGAACGTGCTCGACATCGTCCGCATCGAACGGCGCAGCGGGCGCGTGGTCGGCGTCATCGTCCAGTTCGGCGGCCAGACGCCGCTCAAGCTCGCGGCCGGACTCGAGGCGGCCGGCGTACCGATCCTCGGCACCTCGCCCGATGCCATCGACATCGCCGAGGACCGCAAGCGGTTCCAGGAGCTCCTGACCCAGCTCGGGCTGCGCCAGCCCACCAACGGCATCGCCTACGCGGAAAAAGAAGCGCTGACCGTGGCCGAGACGATCGGATACCCGGTGGTGATCCGGCCGTCCTACGTGCTCGGCGGCAGGGCCATGGAGATCGTCCACGACGCCGCCGGCCTCGCCCGCTACATCGGCGCCGCCGTCAAGGTGACCAAGGACAGCCCGGTGCTGATCGACCGCTACCTCTCGAACGCGATCGAGATCGATGTCGACGCGCTCGCCGACGGCAACGGGGTATTCGTCGCCGGCGTGCTCGAGCATATCGAAGAAGCCGGTATCCATTCGGGCGACGCCGCCTGTTCGATCCCGCCGCATTCGCTGACGCCGGCCCAGATCGCCGAGCTCGGCCGCGAAACCGAGGCGTTGGCGGTCGCGCTCAACGTCGTCGGCCTGATGAACGTCCAGTTCGCGATCCAGGGCGGCGAGGTCTACATCCTCGAAGTCAATCCGCGCGCCAGCCGCACGGTGCCGTTCGTCGCCAAGGCGATCGGCGTACCGATCGCCAAGATCGCCGCCCGCCTGATGGCGGGCGAAAAACTGGCGAGCTTCGCGCTCGCCCACGGCACCTTCCAGCATGTCGCGGTCAAGGAGTCGGTGTTCCCGTTCGTCCGCTTCCCCGGCGTCGATGTTCTGCTCGGACCCGAGATGAAATCGACCGGCGAGGTGATGGGCCTCGATCGCGACTTCGCACACGCCTTCCTGAAGTCGCAGCTCGCCGGCGGCACCGTGCTGCCCAAGCGCGGCACCGTCTTTATTTCGGTGCGCGACGGCGACAAGCCCGGGCTGGTCGGCCCGGTCGCCAAGCTGATCGAGATGGGGTTCGAAATCGTCGCGACCCGCGGCACCGCGTCGTACCTCGGCGCGCGCGGCCTGAAGTCGGTCGTGGTCAACAAGGTCGCCGAGGGCCGGCCGCACATCGTCGATTCGATCAAGAACGGCGAGATTCAGCTGATCATCAATACGACCGAAGGAGCGGCGGCGATCGCCGATAGCTATCCGATCCGGCGCTCGGCCTTGACGCTCCGGATCCCCTACTACACGACGCTCGCCGGCGCCACCGCCGCGGTAACGGCGATCGAAGCGTTGAGCGCCGGTAAGCTTGAGGTTGCGCCGCTACAATCTTATGTTAATGCGGCGTCGCATCGCCGACCCACGGAGACGGCGGCGCGCACCTAACGCCCGGTAGGGGCAAGGATTTCGTTTCTGGGTTCTCCATGAACAAAGAACCGATGACCGCCGAGGGTTATCAGCGCCTCGTCGAGGAACTCAAGCGCTTGAAGTCGGTCGAGCGGCCGGCGGTGATCAAGGCGATCGCCGAGGCGCGCGGCCACGGCGACCTGTCGGAGAACGCCGAGTATCACGCCGCCAAGGAGCGCCAGAGCTTCATCGAGTCGCGCGTCATGGAGCTCGAGACTCTGGTATCGCGGGCCGAGATCATCGACACCAGCAAACTTTCCGGCAGCGGAATCATGTTCGGCGCCACCGTCGAACTGGTCGACGAGGAAAGCGGCGAGAAAGCGACCTATCAAATCGTCGGCCAGACCGAAGGCGACATCAAAGCCGGCAAGCTCGCGATCTCATCGCCGCTCGCGCGCGCGCTGATCGGCAAGATCAAGGGCGATTCGGTCGAAGTGCGCACGCCGAAAGGCGAGAAGTACTACGAAATCCGCGCGGTTTCCTATAAGTAGCGCCCCGGCCCCGCGCTCAGCGGCCGTCGGGCAGGACTTCGATCGGAACGCCCGGCTCGAGCTTCGAGGCGCGAATGACGAGCGCGCTCTTGACGTGCGCAACATTGGGCGCGGCGGTGAGCTTGGTGGTGAGGAAGGCCTGGTAGGCATCCCAGTCGGGCGAAACCAGCTTGAGATAAAAGTCAGTCTCGCCGGCCAGCATGTAGCACTCGCGCACCATCGGCCACGATCGCACCAGGTCCTCGAACGCGGTGAGGTCGGCCTCGGCTTGGCTGCTCAAGCCGACTTGGGCGAGAACGGTGACGCCGAAGCCGAGCTTTCCGGCGTTCAAGTCGGCGTGGTAGCCGCGGATGTAGCCGGCTTCTTCGAGGGCGCGCACCCGGCGCAGGCAAGGCGGCGCCGAAATGCCGACCCGGTGTGCCAGCTCGACGTTGGTGATGCGACCATTCGCTTGCAGGTCGCGTAGGATTTTGCGGTCGATGGAATCGAGTTTGACCCTGGCCAAAGGCAGGCCCTCCCCTCAAGCGGCGACACTTTTTTGGACGGTTACGTTAACCGAGTTTATAACATTATTGCGAAAACGAGTAATGATATTTCGCACGCAATGAGCCTTTACCCGCCCTCGACGACGACCCCGGCGATGCGCGATCCGGGAACCGTGCCCCGGCGTTCGCCCGAGTCGCTCCGCGCCTGGGTGTTGAGCGACGGCAAGGCCGGCACCGAAAACCAGTGCCTCGGATTGGCCGAGGCGGTCGGCATCCCGTTCGTCGCGAAACGCCTGGCAGTGCGGGCGCCGTGGCGCCTCCTCCCGGCGGGGCTCGCCGCCCGGGTGACCGCGCCGCCGTTCGGCCACACGCTGGCGACGGCGTCCGACCGGCTCGATCCGCCATGGCCCGACCTCGTGATCGCATCCGGCCGCCAAAGCGTGCCCTACGCGGTCGCGCTGCGGCGCGCGTCGGGCGGGCAGACGTTCGTCGTGCAGGTACAGGACCCGCGCCTCGACCCGGCGTTGTTCGATCTCGTCGTGCCGCCGCACCACGATCGCCTGGCTGGCCCGAACGTCGTCCCGACCTTGGGCGCGCTTACCCGGATCACGCCGGCGCGCCTCGCCGAGGCGGCGCGCGAATTCGCGCCCGCTCTCGCCCACCTACCGCGGCCGTTGTTCGCGGTGCTGATCGGCGGGTCGAACCGGAGCTATCGCCTGACCGCGGCGGCGATGGCGGTGCTGATCGGCGGCCTCGATATGTTGACGGCATCGGGAGCCGGCCTCGCCGTCACCGCTTCGCGCCGGACCGGGGCCGCGAACGTCGCGGTGCTCCGCGCGGCGCTCGCCCGCAAGTCCGCCGTGATCTGGGGCGGGAGCGCGCCCAACCCCTATTTCGGTTACCTCGCGCTCGCCGACGCGATCGTGGTCACCGCCGATTCGGTCTCGATGACCTCGGAGGCGTGCACGACGGGAAAGCCCGTGTACGTGGCCCCGCTCCCGGGCGGCGCCGCCAAGTTCCGCGCCTTCCACGCCGCGCTCGCCGACGCCGGCTGCACCCGCCCGTTCACCTGGTCGATTCAACCGTTTACCCCGACGCGCCTCGATGAAACCGCGCGCGTCGCGGCGATCGTTCGGGCCCGCCTCGGCCTCGATTGAGCACCCTTTGCCTGGACCCGCCGCCGCTCTATAACGAAAGAGACCGTCGCCAGCCGCCGAGGAACGACCCCCATGTCCGCGCGTCACCATCGTCCGATCCTCATTCTCGGCTCCGGCCCGGCCGGGCTCACGGCCGCGATCTACACCGCGCGCGCCGCGCTCAACCCGATCCTGGTACGCGGCATGCAGCCCGGCGGGCAAATGACCATCACGACCGATGTCGAGAATTACCCGGGGTTCGCCGACGTCATCCAAGGCCCGTGGCTGATGGAGCAGATGGAAGCGCAAGCCCGCCACGTCGGTACCGAACTGGTCGACGATCTGATCGTCAAGGTCGATTTGAGCCGCCGCCCGTTCGTGTGCACGGGCGATTCGGGTACGACCTACGTGGGCGACGCGCTGATCGTCTCGACCGGCGCCAAGGCGCGCTGGCTCGGGCTGCCGAGCGAAGAGGCGTTCAAGGGCTTCGGCGTCTCGGCGTGCGCGACCTGCGACGGGTTCTTCTTTCGCGGCAAGGAAGTGATGGTGGTGGGGGGCGGCAATACGGCGGTCGAGGAAGCGCTCTACCTCACCAATCACGCGACCAAGGTCACGCTGGTCCACCGGCGCGATTCGTTCCGTGCCGAGAAGATCATGCAGAAGCGGCTGTTCGCCAATCCCAAGGTCGAGGTGATTTGGAACCATGCCGTCGACGAGGTGCTGGGCGGCGCCGACCCCAAGTCGGTGACGGGCGTTCGCATCCGTAACGTCCAGAGCGGCGCGCCGCGCGAGCTCGAGGTCGACGGTCTGTTCGTCGCGATCGGCCACGAGCCCGAGACCAAACTGTTCAGCGGCCAGCTCGACATCGACAAGGACGGTTACATCGTGACGCGTCCCGGCTCGACCGCGACCAGCGTGCCCGGCGTATTCGCAGCCGGCGATGTCCAGGACAAGATTTTCCGGCAAGCGGTGACCGCGGCCGGCACTGGCTGCATGGCCGCGCTCGAGGCGGCGAAGTTTCTCGCCGAAGCCGCCGTCGACCACGCCGAAGCCGCCGAGTAGCGTCCCGTCCCTCCGGCCATGGACTGGGACAAGCTCCGCATCTTTCACGCGGTCGCGCAGGCGGGGTCGTTCACCCGCGCCGGCGAGATATTGGCGCTGTCGCAGTCGGCGGTCAGCCGTCAGATCAGCGCGCTCGAAGAAAGCCTGAAGGTCCCGCTGTTCCATCGCCATGCCCGCGGTCTGATCCTGACCGAACAAGGCGAGGCGCTGTTCGAGACGGTGCACGACGTCTCCGGCAAACTCGCCATGGCCGAAGCGATAGTCGGCGAGTCGCGCGACGAGCCGACCGGCGAGCTTCGGATCACGACGACGGTCGGATTCGGGTCTTTGTGGCTGACGCCGCGCCTAGGCGAGTTCCTCGATCGCTACCCCGACATCACCATCACGGTCTTGGTCGACGATCGCGAACTCGATCTCTCGATGCGCGAGGCCGATGTCGGCATTCGGATGCGGGCCTCGACCCAGCCCGACCTCGTGCAGCGGCGGCTGTTTCGCATTCACCACCATCTCTATGCATCGCCGGCCTACCTGCAACGGTTCGGCGCCCCGCAGCGCTTGGCCGACCTCGACCGCAACCAGCGCCTGATCGTATGGGGCACCAACGTTCCGGCGCCGGTGCCGGAGATCAACTGGCTGCTGCACATCGACGCCGGCCCGATCGGGATTCGCCAATCGGTGCTGAAGGTCAACAGCACCTACGGATTGCTCACGGCCGTCGAAAGCGGCGCCGGGATCGCTTCGCTTCCCGACTATTTGGCGACGCCGCTCCTCAAGGAGGGCCGCCTCACGCGCGTCCTTCCCGACGTCGAGGGCCCGGTGAACGACGCCTATTTCGTCTATCCGGAAGAGCTTCGGAACTCGAAGCGGATTGCGATCTTCCGCGAGTTCGTCCTCGGTAAGGTTGCCGAGTGGGAGTTTTGAGCAAGGGGTATGCGTATTCCGCATATCTGGGTTGTTTAGAATCGATTGGAACGCGGTAACTGGGTCACGTATAAGTTTTATTAACGGGCGCCATTCCTACGGCGTTCGTCTCCTGATCGGGCTTAGTCGGCCCGATCTTCCGGCGAAAGCCGGATTACGTCTCCCAGACGTGAAGCCTCCCTGTTTTAACTGCCGGGCCGCAAGGCCCGGCAATTTTTTTCGGCATAGCTACCAACGTTCGAGCGGCTTAGCTATGCGTCGTGGCGCCTAAACCCGTCCCTTTGCGCACTTCGCTGCTAGCACTCTTGACAAGTGAGTGCCAGACGCTAAGACATGCACCCAGTTCGCACCCATCAACGCGGGAGTCCCCTATGAGGTTGAAACCCCTCCGTAACTACGTCGTCGTCCGGCGCGCCAAGGAAGAAGAGCGTACGAGCGGCGGTATCATCATCCCCGACACCGCCCGCGAAAAGCCCGTGCAGGGCGAGATCCTCGCGGTCGGCCCCGGCGCGCGCAGCGATGCCGGCGACATCATCCCGATGGACGTCAAGGTCGGCGACCGGATTCTGCTCGGCAAGTGGTCGGGCACCGAAGTGAAGATCGAGGGCGAGGATCTGCTCCTCGTGCTCGAGAGCGACATCCTGGGCGTCGTCGAAGGCGCCAGCAAATCGGCCCGCAAAGCGGCCTGACGGAGGAAAGCACCATGGCAGCCAAGGACATCAAATACGGCGGCGACGCGCGTGCGCGGATGCTGCGCGGCGTCGATATTTGCGCCAACGCCGTCAAAGTCACGCTCGGGCCCAAGGGCCGCAACGTGCTGATCGAAAAATCGTTCGGCGCACCGCGTGTGTCGAAAGACGGCGTCACCGTCGCCAAGGAAGTCGACCTGCAGGATAAGTTCGAAAACATGGGCGCCCGGCTCCTACGCGAGATCGCGTCGCGCTGCAGCGAGGAAGCCGGCGACGGCACCACCACCGCCAGCGTGCTTGCCCAGTCGATCGTCCGCGAGGGCGCCAAGGCGGTTGCGGCCGAAATGAACCCGATGGACATCCGGCGCGGCATCGACATGGCCGTCGAGGTGGTCGTCGAGGACGTCAAGAAGCGCTCGAAAAAGGTCAAGAGCTCCGACGAGATCGCGCAGGTCGGGACCATCTCCGCGAACGGCGAGGTCGAGATCGGCGCGATGATCGCCAAGGCGATGGAAAAGGTCGGCAACGAGGGCGTCATCACGGTCGAGGAAGCCAAGTCGCTCGAGACCGAGCTCGATGTCGTCGAGGGCATGCAGTTCGATCGCGGCTATCTGTCGCCCTACTTCATCACCAACGCCGACAAGATGTCGGTCGAGCTCGAAGAGCCCTACATCCTGATCTTCGAAAAGAAGCTCTCCGGCCTGCAAGCGATGCTGCCGCTCCTGGAAGCGGTAGTGCAGTCGGGCAAACCGCTGCTGATCGTCGCCGAAGACGTCGAGGGCGAGGCGTTGGCGACGCTGGTCGTCAACAAACTCCGCGGCGGCCTCAAGGTCGCGGCGGTCAAGGCGCCGGGCTTCGGCGATCGCCGCAAGGCCATGCTCGAAGACATCGCCATCCTGACGGCCGGCCAGGTCATTTCCGAGGACCTCGGCATCAAGCTCGAGAACGTCAAGATCGACATGCTCGGGCGTGCCAAGCGCGTTTCGATCGACAAGGACAATTCCACGATCGTCGGCGGCGCCGGCAAGAAAGCCGACATTCAGGCGCGGGTCTCGCAGATCCGGGCGCAGATCGAGGAGACCACCTCGGACTACGACCGCGAGAAGCTGCAAGAGCGCCTGGCCAAACTCGCCGGCGGCGTCGCGGTGATCAAGGTCGGCGGCGCGACCGAAGTCGAAGTCAAGGAGCGCAAGGACCGAGTCGAGGACGCAATGCACGCGACCCGCGCCGCGGTCCAGGAAGGCGTCGTCGCCGGCGGTGGCGTCGCGCTGCTCTACGCGACCAAAGCGATCAAGGACCTGAAGGGCGCCAACCACGATCAGGACGTCGGGATCGACATTGTCCGTCGTGCCATCCAGACCCCGTGCCGGCAGATCGCCGAGAACGCGGGCGAGGACGGTTCGTTGATCGTCGGCAAGCTCCTGGAGCAGAAGGACGTCAACTGGGGCTTCGACGCCCAGTCCGGCGAGTACAAGGACATGGTCAAGGGCGGCATCATCGACCCGACCAAGGTCGTCCGCATCGCTATCCAGGATGCGGCCTCGATCGCCGGACTCCTGGTGACGACCGAAGCCATGATCGCCGAGAAGCCCGAGAAGAAAGCCCCGCCGATGCCCGGCGGTGGCGGCGGCATGGGCGGAATGGGCGGCATGGGCGGCATGGGCGGCGGCATGGACGACATGGACTTCTAGCCGCGCGCGGTCCTTTCGAACGACCAAGGGGCGGAGAATTTCTCCGCCCCTTTTTTTCGCTGGCCCCACCGACCGATTTGCCGTGCCTACTTGAAGAGCGGCTCCTTCTCGCGCCCGGCATAGAGCGCGGCCACGAACTCGCCATAGCCGTTGTAAAGCTGGGTCGGAACCCGATCGCCGGAGCCGAGCAAACGCTCGGTCTTCTGGCTCCAGCGCGGGTGCGATACGTCCGGATTGACGTTGGCCCAGAAGCCGTATTCCTGCGGCTGGATCGTCTGCCAGAACGTCTTGGGCTGCTTGTCGGCGAAGCTGAAGCGGACGATCGACTTGACGTGCTTGAAGCCGTACTTCCATGGCACCGCCAGCCGGAGCGGCGAGCCGTGCTGCTTCGCCATCGGCCGGCCATAGGCACCGGTGGCGATGAAGGCGAGGTCGTTGGTCGCTTCCTCGATCGTCAATCCGTCGACATAAGGCCACGGGTACCAGAACTGCTTCTGGCCCGGCGCAACCTTGGGGTTCATGAACGTTTCCATGACCACGAACTTGGCCGCCGACGCGGGTTTCGCCAGTTCGACCAGCGCCTTCAGCGGGAAGCCGCTCCACGGAATCGCCATCGCCCACGCCTCGACACAGCGATGCCGGTAGAGGCGCTCCTCGAGCGGCATCTTGGCGAGGAGGTCGTCGATCGCGATCTCGATTTTCTTCTCGACCAGACCGTCGATCGTGACCATCCACGGCCGGATCGGCAGCTTTTGCGCGTCCTTCCAGATCTCCTTGTGCGACCCGAATTCGTAGAAGTTGTTGTAGGTCGCGTTGACCTCGGGATCGGTGAGCGCGCGATCGAGCCTGAACGCTTCGTTCTTCTTGAACGGATAAAGCTTGGCCGAGGGATCGTCGGCCGGCGCATCGGACCCCTTGGCGGCGAGGGCGCGCGTGCTCGGTAGCCCGGCCGCCGCCAGGATCGTACCGGCGGCGAGGCCCTTCATGAGGGTGCGGCGATTCCAATACGCCGCCTCGGGTGTCGCCGCCGACTCGGGCAGTTCCCAGCCGCGGGGAATCTTGATCAGCATCGGACGCACCTCCGTTGACGCACCAGACCACGTAGGCCCAGTGCCGGGCCACAACAACTCAAGAGTTCGTTATGCATCGAAACGATATCGCGGCGGTATCCGACTAGACATATTTATGTCTGGTCGGTACGTTGCGACGATGCGTACCACTGTCCGCCTACGCGCTGATCTCCACAAGGAGGCCAAACGTGCAGCCGCGCTCGAGGGACGTACGCTGACATCGCTGATCGAAGAAGGCTTAGTGATCGTGCTCGGTCGGTCGAAGGGGCTGCCTCGGAAGAAAGCACGCTTACCGATCTCACGAGCAAGCGGCGGAACGTTCGAAGGAGTCGATCTCAACAGAGCGGCGTCCCTCGCCGACCGCATGGACGATTCTTGATCCTGCCCGACGTCAACGTGCTCGTGCACGCCTTCCGAGCCGACAGCAGCAACCACGGACCTTGCCGCGCCTGGCTCGAAACCGTGGTCGGCGGGGAACCGCGCTTCGGTATCGCACCCCAGGTTTTGAGCGTTCTTCTGCGCGTCGTCACGCACCACCGCATATTCGTGCAGCCGAGCCCATTTTCCGAGGCGCTGGCCTTCTGCGACGCCCTGCTCGGGCAATCGCATTGCGTCGTGGTGCAGGCCGGCGCGCGTCACTGGCCGATTTTCGTCGAGCTGTGCCGCGCCGCCGATGCCCGCGGCAATCTGGTCGCCGACGCTTGGTTCGCGGCGCTGGCGATCGAGTGGGGCTGCGAATGGATCACGCTCGACCGCGATTACGCGCGGTTCCCCGGCCTCCGCTGGCGACCGCCCGCTGATGACGAAGGCCGCGGCCGCCTTCGATGAAATCAACCGCCACCGGTGCGGCCCAACGCGCACGCGCGGCGCGACTAAACGAACCGGACCGCCACCGTCCCGAACTCGCCTAGGCGCGACACCGCTTCGTCGCCGGCGTTGGCCCAGGCGACGCCGGCCGCGGTCCCGGTCGTCACCAGATCGCCCTCGCGCAGTTCTTTGCCCATGCGCGGCAGCGCGTTCGCGAGCCACACCAGCGCGTTGACCGGATCGCCGAGGACGTCGGCGCCGCTGCCCTTGTTGACTTCCTTCCCGTTGACGCTGACCGCGGCGGTTTGCCGGCCGAGATCGGTCTTGTCCCAGTCGCGCACCGGTTTGCCTATGACGAACGAGCCGTGGATGCCGTTGTCGGCGATGAACGAAAACGGGCTGACCTTGGGCCACGCCTTGAGCCGGGTATCGATCAGCTCGATCGCCGGGATCAACTCGCCCGCCGCCGCGATCACGCGCTCGCGCGTGAACGGCGCGAACACGGCACGCAGATCGTCGGTGGTGATGCGGAACGCGAACTCGGTCTCGATCCCGCGCATGCCGTAATCGGCAGCCTTGACCGTGGCCGGGCTCGCGAAGACGCGGGTGCCGAGGATGCGGGCGATGAACGGCTCCTTGAAGCCGTATTTTTGCAGCGCCGTCTGGCTCGCGGCGCCGATCTTCCAGCCCGAGACGACGTCGGGGAGCGCCGCCACCATCCGTTCCTGAATCGCATACGCTTCGTCGATCGACGTCGGTCGGTCGGCCTCGGGCAGATCGTCGATCTGCGTCTTCATATTCCACGCCGCCGCCAGGGCGTGGGCGGCACGGTCGATGCGGGCAAGGTCGAGGGTCATGCGGCGCTCGCGGCTTGGGCCTGGGCTTGGATGACCTGATCGGCGAGCCGGCCGACCAGTTCCTGAAGGTGGTCGAATTTAGCGACATAGGTGCCGGTGCCGGCGGTCAACGAGCGCAGCTCGATGATCAGGTCTTGCATTTCGGACTGCGGGATCAGCGACCGCACCACGTCCCATCCCGGCCAGCCGTCGCGTCCCTCGAAGCCCAACAGCTGGCCGCGGCGGCCGCTCACCAGCTGATTGACCTTGGCGGTGTACTCCGAGGGCGCGAACACTTCGACCGCCAGGATCGGCTCGAGCAGAACCGGCCCGCACTTCGGCATGCCTTCGCGCATCGCGATCTGGGCCGCGGTCTTGAACGCCATTTCCGAACTGTCGACCGAATGGTAGGAGCCGTCGAACAGCGTCACCGACACATCGACCACCGGGAAACCGAGCGGTCCCTTGACCAGGTACTCGCGCACGCCGTCGTCGACCGCCGGGATGAAGTTGCGCGGCACCACGCCGCCCACGATCTCGTCGACGAAGGCGAAACCGCTGCCGCGCGGCAGCGGCTTGATCTCGATATGGATGTCGCCGAACTGGCCGTGGCCGCCGCTCTGGCGCTTGTGGCGGCCGTGCTGTTTGACCGAGCGTTGGATCGCTTCCTTGTAGGGAACCTTGGGCCGCGCGGTCACGACCTCGAGGCCGCCCTTGTTCTTGAGACGGGCGACCGCGACGCGCAGGTGGATCTCGCCCTGCCCCTTCAGCACGAGCTCGCGCGTTTCCGGACTTTGTTCGATCAGGTACGACGGATCCTCATCGAGCAGCTTGGCGAGCGCGCTCGACAACTTGACTTCGTCGGCGCGGTTCTTGGCGTGGACCGAGAGCGCATAGACCGGCTCCGGTACCGGGACCCGCGGCAGTTTGATCCCGTCCTTGGCGCCGGTCAGCGTCTCGCCGGTCTTGATGTCTTCGAGCCGGCCGAGCGCGACCACTTCGCCGATCCCGGCGTTCGCCCGTTTCTTGGTCTGCTGACCGTGCAGATCGAAGATGCCGGACGGACGCACGCCGTTGAGGCTGACGCCCTCGGCTAACGTGCCTTGCCAGAGGCGCACCGCCGAGAGCTTGCCGATGCTCGGGAAATTGTAGGTCTTGAGCACCTGCGCGACCGGCGCGGCCGCGGCCGGATCGAGCCCGAGCCGCTTCGCTGCCGTCTCCGGGCCGGGGGTGTCGTGGCGGAACGCCTTGAGCAGGCGGCGCACGCCGTGCTCGTGTTCGCCGGCGCCGATCATCACCGGCATGATGTCGCAGGCGCCGACCAGCTTGACGATGTCGGCGTAGACCTCGTTGTTCTCGGGGTCGACGTCCTCGAGCAGCTTCTCCATGAGCTTGTCGTCGAAGTCCGCCATCCGCTCGAGCATCGCGAACCGCGCCTGCTTGTACTCGGCATCGATCGCCGCCGGCCGCTCGATCCGCTCCGAGGCCTCGTCGGCTTTGTACGAATAGGCCCGCCCGCTCGCGAGATCGACGTACCCGATCACCGCCTCGCCCTTGCGGATCGGGATCTGGCGCAGCATCAAGCGCCGCGGGGTCAGGCCCTGCATCGCCGCGACCACGTCGGGGATCGAGCCCTGGAACTTGTCGACCTTGTTCAAGAAGATCAGCGCCGGCAGCTTGCGTTCGTCAGCGAAGCGGATCAGCGGCACGATCGACTTGGCGCGTTCGGCATCGGGTTCGAGCACGAACACGACGAGGTCGGCGCCGATCGCAGCGTTCATCGTCTCTTGCGCGAACTCGATCGAGCCGGGACAGTCGAGAAAGGTGAAGCGATCCTCGAGGTAGGTCGCGGCGGCGATGTTGACTTCGACCCCCATCTGACGCTCGCGCGCCTCGGCCGAAGCGTCGCCGACCGAGTTGCGCTCGCGGGTCGAGCCCTTGCGCGCGATCGCGCCGGTGGCGAACAGGATGTTTTCGAGCAGCGTGGTCTTACCCGACAGGTAAGGACCGACAAGGGCGATGGTACGCGGACGCGACTTGCTGGCCATGGATCCTCCCACGGAGCCGGGTCGCGCCCGACCCCTTATTGGACCACCATGTTTTCAAGGGAACCGGTGACACGCAAGGGGTAAACCAGAGCCGTTCCGCCGAAACCGGCTCGAAAGGTCGCATCCCTATAGCCAGGCCGTCGCGATTGCGGCAGCGGCCCGCCGGCAACCGACGTCGTGCAACAATGGCCAGAGCCCAAGTTTAATGCCTGCCGACATCGCGAGTGCCCTGATCGACGAGGTTCTCGAGGCCGTGCAGTCGCACGTTACGGACCCACGCGAGGACAGGGACCTCGTCAAAGGCCGTCTCACATCGATCGACACGCGGTTAGGCCTTGTCCACACCGACATGGCCCGCCAGTCCGACCGCCTCGACAAACTCGAGCGCCGCATCGGCCGGGTCGAAACAAGGCTCAAGATCGGCGGCTGACAGCGGACGGCTTCCGTCCGCGTCCAGCTTCAGCGCAGCGCGGCGCAGGCGCGTTGGATGCGCTCGCAGGCGCGGGTCAGTTCCTCGGTCGAGGTCGCGTACGAGATCCGGAAGTGCGGCGAGAGGCCGAACGCTTCGCCTTGCACCACCGCGACTCCCTCCGCTTCGAGCAGGTAGGTGACGAAGTCGCTGTCGCTGGCGATGGTCTTGCCGTCGGGCGTGCGTTTTCCGATCGTGCCGGCGCAGCTCGGATAGACGTAGAACGCGCCTTGGGGCGAGGGGCAGGCGATGCCGGTCGCTTGGTTCAGCATCGACACCACGAGATCGCGTCGATCCTTGAACGCTTTGACCCACCCCGGCAGGAAATCCTGCGGCCCGTTGAGTGCCGCCACCGCCGCCGCCTGGCTGACGGCAGCCGGGTTCGAGGTCGACTGCGACTGCAGCGTTGCCATCGCCGCGATCAGCGCCTTGGGGCCGCCGCCATAGCCGATGCGCCAGCCGGTCATCGCGTAGGCCTTGGAGACGCCGTTGACGGTGAGCGTGCGCTCGTACAGGCGCGGTTCGACCTGCGCCGGCGACGCGAACACGAAGTCGTCGTAGACGATGTGCTCGTACATGTCGTCGCTCATCACCCAGACCTGCGGATGCCGGACGAGAACGTCGGTCACCGCCTTGATCTCGTCGCGCGTGTAGGCCGCGCCCGAGGGATTGCTCGGCGAGTTGAAGATGATCCACTTGGTCCTGGGCGTGATCGCGCGCACGAGATCGGCCGGCCGCATCTTGAAGCCGGTGGCGAGGCTGGTCGGTACGATCACCGGCGTGCCGCCGCACAGGTGCACCATGTCCGGGTACGACACCCAGTAGGGCGCCGGAATAACGACCTCATCGCCCGGATCGAGCGTCGCCATCAGCGCGTTGAACAGCACCTGCTTGCCGCCGGTACCGACCGAAATCTGCGCCGGTTCGTAGCTCAAGCCGTTCTCGCGCTTGAACTTGGCGACGATCGCGCGCTTGAGCTCGGGCGTGCCGTCGACCGCCGTGTAGCGGGTCTCGCCGCGGTCGAGCGCCGCCTTGGCGGCGTCGCGAATGTGGGCCGGCGTGTCGAAATCGGGCTCGCCCGCACCCAACCCGATCACATCGCGGCCGGCGGCTTTGAGCTCGCGCGCACGATTAGTGACCGCGATCGTTGCGGACGGTTTGATTCGCTGTAACGCCGTCGAAAGGAAGGGCATGGGGTCCGCTCTTGGCGCGCGAAATGCCGCGGCGGGCCGACAATACGCACGTCGCGACCGCCAGGCAACCCGCCGGCGTGTCGCGGACGGCACGCCTGGACCCTTTTAAATCAATGGGTTAGACTGCGGCTCTTTTACAACGGAAGCGACCGATCGCGGATACTACGGGTTCGCTTGGCATTCGGGCTTACCGGCCTCTTGACCGTGGGCGCGTGCGCGTTCCCGCCGCCGCTCCCGTTCGACTTGCCCGAGACCTACACCGCGCACCGCCGGCCGGTCGAAAACGCAACCGACTTTATCGCCAAGGCCGACTGGGTCAATGCCGAGCCGGTCTCGCTGGTCATGGCCGAGTACTCGCTGACGCCGCGCGAGCTGGTGTTGAACGAAGGCCGTGCCTATCGCCTGGTCCTGCTCAATCTCGGCGACAAGATGCACGCGATGAACGCGCCCCAGTTCTATCGCGCAATCGCAGTGCAAAAGGTCGAGGTGTCGCGCGGCGACTACAAGGCGTTCCCCCACGCCCACCGCGACACTTCGTCGACTGTCTTCGAGACCTCGCGCCGGTTGCAACGCTTGACGGTCGAGGAGATCGAGGCACCGCCGCCGCTGACTGGCGAAAGTCCGGACGAAGACCCGGAAGAGGAGGGGAAGGACGAGGAGCCGGGCGCGGGCGATTCCAAAGACACCGCGAGCCCAGCCACGGCACCCGCCAAAGGCGCCAGCCCGGCCGTCAAGGCGGCACCGCAAACACCGGTCGGCCGCACGCCAGCGCCGGCGCCCGCTAAGAACGGCGGGAACGGCGATTCGGCGTCCGGCAACGGCGATTCGGCGTCGGGCAGCGGCGCCAAGGCGCCCGGCAACGGTGGCAAGGCGCCAGGGGACGGCGGGCCGGCACCGGGCAAACGCGCCGGCGCCAAGGCCGCGAACGGGGTCTCCGGTGCGGCTGCGAACGGCGCTTCGGACGCACTGGCGAGCGCGGTCGAGGCGGAGATCGAGGACGACGCCCCGACGCTCCCCGGTACGCCCGCGCCCGCTAAAGTCGCCACCCCGCGGCCCAAACTTTCCGGCGAAGGCCGCGAGGTCGAGGACACGGAAGACGTCGCGCAGGAGCCGCACGGGGTCGAGGACGATGACACGATCGGCCCGCGCCGGCTGCCGCGCTTCAAGGCCAAAGCGCCCGAGCCTACGCTGCCGGCGGTCCCCGCTCCTAAGCCTGAAACGATCGCGCAGCCGGCCGCGCCGGCAGCCGACGACCTCAGCGAAGCGCCGGTAGTGGACGATCTCGCCGAGGACGTAAAGCCATCCGACCCGCCACCAGCGACCGCTTCGCCGGCGACTGCGGCGCCCCCACCGACCGCCGCGGAAACGCGGCCGGTTCAAGAAAAGCCGGTTGTCGGGGCGGCCCAGACCGAAGACCGCGCGCCGCCCAAACCGGTAGCGGGCGAGCCGGGAAAGGCCGCGCCAAAGGCGCCCGCCGCCAAGTCCGAACCGAAAGCATCGCCGACCGAGCGCGGCCTCGCCCGCGAACGGCCGGCCTCGGTCGAAGGGGCCGCGCCGACGCTCGGCGGTGAAGGCGACGAACTCGTCGAAGAGCTTTCGGAAAAGGAGTTTGCGACCTTGGTTCGCACCGGCCTGATCGAAGTGCCGGCCGGCCGCGCCAAGACGGTCTATTTCGTCGCCGTGCGCAAGGGCCGCTAACTTCGTCGGTACGAGCCGCCTGATCGACAACTTTCAGTGGATGCGGGGCTCGATCGTGATCGAGTGAGCGTCGGCTACGCCCGCGGCCGGCGCAGGTAGATCACGTAGTAAACGAGCGCCACGAACCCGCCGCCGCCGACGATATTGCCGAGCGTGACCGGGATCAGGTTGCCGAGAAAAGCGCCGATGCTGGGCGCCGACGCCGACGCGCCGACCCGGGCCGCGACCGCGGGATCGAGCGCCGCCAGCCACCCGGCCGGAATCGCGTACATGTTGGCGACCGAGTGCTCGAAGCCGAGTGCCACGAACGTCGCAATCGGAAACAGGATCGCGAACACTTTGCCGGTGACGTCGCGCGCGGCAAAGCAAAGCCAGACGGCGAGGCATACCAGCACGTTGCAAAGCAGTCCGCGGAAAAATCCCGGCACGAGCCCGAGCCCGACCTTGGCGGTCGCGATCTCAACCGCGGTCGCGCCGACCGCACCCTCGCCGAGCCCGAACATCCCGGCCCAATGCGCGAGCACCGCGGTGCCCAGCGCGCCGACCAGATTGGCGACATAGACGACGGCCCAGTTGCCGAGCAGCGCCGCCAGACCGATCCGGCGATCGGCCCACGCCATCACCAGGAGGTTGTTGCCGGTGAAGAGCTCGGCGCCGCCGACGATGACGAGGATCAGGCCGAGCGCGAACGCGATCCCGCCCAGGAGCCGGGTCGGGCCGAGGCCCAGGCTCGATCCGGTCACGACCAGGGTATAGGCCATGGCGCCGAAGGCGATGAAGGCGCCGGCCAGCACCCCGAGAGCCGCCGTTTGCAGGAGCGTCATGTTGGTCTTGGCGACGGCGGCGGCGGCGACCCGCGCGGCCATCTCGGGCGGCGCAAAGGCATCGAGACCGGATACCGGCGGTCGGGGCAACTCGGTCATCGTGTGGGGTCCTGCCGATTACGCCGCGCCGAAAAAGGCGAACGCGCGCACCTCGATGCTCTCGCGCGGCGCGGCGCCGGCCGGCGTGGTGGGATCGAGGAACGAACCGTGCGCCGAGAACCGCGCGCGGCCGTCAGTCGCCGAATCGTAGGTCTTGAACACCAGCGCCTCGTCGAAACCGAGCGCCGGGGCGTAGTACCAGCGCTGCGCCGGATTGTAGGCGATCTGATAGATCTCGCCGACCCGGTTGGGATGGCGCCGCTCGGCTGCAATCAAGTCGGCCGGCGCGATCGAGCGCGCGTCGCAAAGCGCGAGCGGCTGTTGCACGACCGGTCCCCGCATCGAGCGCCACACCTGAACCACCGCGACCCGGCGCGCGAGCAGCGCCGCCGCCTCGTCCGGAAGGACATCGCGGATGCGCTGCGGGCCGGACCAGTCGGTGTAGTCGTTGTGGACGACCCGCACCGGCTCGCGCAGGTTGTCGCGACGTTGCGCCGCTTCGTCGGCGGTGCGGCGGGTATGGTCGAAGATGACGACCCGCTTGGCGCCGGTCAGCGCCGCGATCAACCGCTCAGCCTCGGGGTAGTAGACGGCGCGGAGTTCATCGTCGTCGCGAAAATCGACGACCGCGGTCCGGTGGTCGGCGAGCATGAAGCCGTGACGGTCGAGCGTGTATTCGGCCCGACGCGGCCGCAGATTCGCGATCGTCACCGTCCGCTCCTCGTAGACCCCCTTGGGGTAATGCACTTCGCCGCGCGGTCCGCGCGATTCGGCGACCGGCTTGTCGGCGTCCGGCCGCGTGAACAACATCGCCGCCTCGACCTGCAAAGGCGATTCCGATGCTGCCATTCGCGCAAGCGGGGTGCCGGTCACCGCGAGGCCCTGTCGTCGGCGAGTTCGTCCAGGACCCTCGCTGCCGGCGCCACTGATGGGCCGCGCGGCAGCGGCGTGTCCGGCCCGAACACCGGCGGGGTCAAGAGCCCCGCCCGCACCGCCTCGGCGATTTGGCTATCGGCGAGAGCCGCCGCTCGACCCGCGCTTGGCGGCGTGCGTTGGGCCACGACCCGGTCGCGATCCGTGACCAAAACGGTCGCGCCGCCGGCAAGGCGAACGCGGGTTACGAGCATTTTTCGAAGTATCGTGAGGCCGACGGCGCACATGTTCCGCTTCGTAACGTCGGGAAGCTTCTTAGCCGAATTTAGCGCCTCCAGGATCATTTGCTAGCGCCTAGCCATCGCTGGTAGCGCGAGCATATAAAGGGGTATGGCGATCGACACTGCGCAGCCGGCGGCCCCGACCCGGCCACCCCTGGCCGCCGAGCGGCCCGAAGCCGGGATTCCGTTCAAGATCGTCTCGGACTACAAGCCGGCCGGCGACCAGCCGCAGGCGATCGGCGGGCTCACCGGCGGGCTCGTGCAGGGCGAACACGATCAGGTGCTCTTGGGCGTCACCGGCTCGGGCAAGACCTTCACCATGGCGCACGTGATCCAGAACCTGCAGCGCCCGGCCCTGATCCTCGCCCCCAACAAGACCCTGGCCGCGCAACTCTACGGCGAGATGAAGTCGTTCTTCCCCGAGAACGCGGTCGAGTATTTCGTCTCCTACTACGACTACTACCAGCCCGAGGCCTACGTGCCGCGCTCCGACACCTATATCGAGAAGGACGCGGCTATCAACGAGCAGATCGACCGCATGCGCCACGCCGCGACCCGGGCGCTCTTGGAGCGCGACGACGTGATCATCGTCGCCTCGGTCTCGTGCATCTACGGCATCGGCTCGCCCGAGACCTATTCGGAAATGGCGATCGCGCTCGCCAAGGGCCAACGCATCGAACGCAACCAACTGCTCAAGAAGCTGGTCGAGATCCAGTACCGCCGCAACGATACCGCGCTTGAACGCGGCAACTTCCGCGTGCGCGGCGATTCGATCGAGCTTTTCCCCTCGCACTACGACGACCGCGCCTGGCGGCTCTCGCTGTTCGGCGACGAGATCGAATCGATCGTCGAGTTCGACCCGCTGACCGGCGAAAAATCGGCGGCGCTGCAGCAAATCAAGATCTACGCCAACTCGCACTATGTGACGCTGCGCCCGACCGTCCAGCAGGCGGTCAAGCAGATCAAGCGCGATCTCCAACTACGGCTCGACGAGTTGAACGGCGCCAACAAGCTGCTCTACGCCCAACGGCTCGAGGAACGCACCCGGTTCGATCTCGAGATGATCGAGGCGACCGGCAGCTGCGCCGGGATCGAGAACTACTCGCGCTATCTCACCGGCCGCGCGCCGGGCGAGCCGCCGCCGACGCTGTTCGAGTATCTGCCCGACAATGCGCTGGTGTTCGTCGACGAGTGCCACGTCACCGTGCCGCAATTGGGCGGCATGTTCCGCGGCGACTACAAGCGCAAGTCGACGCTTGCCGAGTTCGGCTTCCGGCTGCCGTCGTGCGTCGACAACCGGCCGCTCAAGTTCGAGGAATGGGATGCGATGCGGCCGCCGACGGTGTTCGTGTCGGCGACGCCCGGGCCGTGGGAGCTCGAGCAGACCGGCGGCGTGTTCGTCGAGCAGGTCGTACGCCCGACCGGCCTGGTCGATCCCCCCACGCTGATCCGCCCGGTCGAGAACCAGGTCGACGACCTCCTGGCCGAGTGCAAGGCGGTCGCCGCCAGGGGCCAGCGCGTGCTGGTGACGACCTTGACCAAGCGCATGGCCGAGGACCTCACCGAATACATGCACGAGGCCGGCATCCGCGTGCGCTACCTCCATTCCGACATCGACACGCTGGAGCGGATCGAGATCATCCGCGACCTCCGCATCGGTGCCTTCGACGTGCTGGTCGGGATCAACCTCTTGCGCGAAGGGCTCGACATCCCCGAATGCGCGCTGGTCGCGATCCTCGACGCCGACAAGGAGGGGTTCCTGCGCTCGCGCACCTCGCTCATCCAGACCATCGGCCGCGCCGCCCGCAACGCCGACGGCCGCGTCGTGCTCTACGCCGACAAGATGACCGACAGCGTCAAGGAAGCGATCGAGGAGACCGAGCGACGCCGGCGGCGGCAGGAGGCTTATAACCGCGAGCACGGCATCACGCCCGAGTCGGTCAAGAAAGGGATCGCCGACGTGCTGCAGAGCGTCTACGAAGCCGACTACGTCTCGGTCAAGATCGACGGCGAGACCCAGCACCTGGTCGGCCACAACCTCAAGGCCTACATCGCCGATCTGCGCGAGAAGATGCACGCCGCGGCCGCCGACCTCGAGTTCGAGGAAGCGGCGCGGCTGCGGGACGAAATCCGCCGGCTCGAGGAAGCCGACCTCGGCCTCGCCGATCCGATGGCACGCCCGACCGAATCGCCGGGCGGCCGCGCCAAGCGCGGCGGCGCCCGCTCGTCGGGCGGGCGGCCGGGGACGCGCGCGCTCCGCTCGAAACGCGGCAAGCCGGTGTCGATGTAGATGGCGCGTTCGCCCGGGGTCGCGCTGGTGACCGGCGCCGCGGTCCGTATCGGTCGCGCCATCGCGCTCGGCCTTGCCGCCGATGGCTGGACGGTCGCGGTCCACCACCACCGTTCGACCCGCGACGCCCGCGCGGTGGTCGACCGCATCCTGCGGGGCGGCGGCCGTTCCCGTGCGTTCGCCGCCGATCTCAGCCGCGAGTCTGCGGTCGAGGCGCTGATCCCGCGGGTCGCCCGTGCGCTCGGGCCAGTCTCGCTCCTCGTCAACAACGCCTCGGTGTTCGGCTACGACGACGTCGCGACCGCCGACCGCCGCTCGTGGGACCGGCACCTCGCCGTCAACCTGCGCGCTCCGTTCGTGCTGGCGCAGCGGTTCGCGGCGCAATTGCCGCCGCGGGCGGCCGGCCATATCGTCAACTTGCTCGACCAACGGGTGTGGCGGCTCACGCCCTCTTTCATGTCCTATACCGTGAGCAAGGCCGGTCTATGGACGCTGACTCAGACCTTGGCGATGGCGTTGGCACCGCGGATCCGCGTCAATGCGATCGGGCCCGGGCCGACGCTGCCGTCCGCGCGCCAATCGGCCGCCGATTTCCGCCGCCAGGTCGCCGCGACCCCGCTCGGGCGCGGCGCGACGCCCGAGGAAATTTACGACGCCGTCCGCTTCATCCTGGCCGCGCCGGCCATGACCGGCCAGATGATCGCGCTCGACGGCGGTCAACACTTGCCGGGCCGCGTTCGGCGCGCGGAAAAGGAGTGATATGACCGAGGGCATCGTTGTTCCCGCGCCCGGCGCCGTCATTGCCGACGCCGCCCGCCGTATCCGCCACGTGTTCGTCCGCGACCTCGAGCTCGGCGCCAAGATCGGCGTCCACACTTTCGAGAAGACCACGACCCAGCCGGTCCGCATCAACGTCGACCTCGCGGTCGACGAGGCCGCCTACCGACCGACCGATGAACTCGCCGACGTCGTCTGCTACGAGGACATCGTCAACGCGATCAAGGCGATCATCGCCCAAGGTCACGTCAACCTGGTCGAGACCCTGGCCGAGCGGGTCGCCGACCGCTGCTTGATCGATCCCCGCATCGAGGCAGTTCGCGTCAGGGTTGAAAAACTCCACGTCATCGCCGAGGCGTCGAGCGTCGGGGTCGAGATCGAGCGCGTACGGGCTCGCTCCGCTGCCGTCGGCACTCCCCAACGCCGCTGGTAATATTCTTGCGCGGAAGGCCTGAGTTGTGCACACCCCGTCGACGCTGGATCGGTCTGAATTGTGACGATGGAATTCCTGCGCTTTTGTTTCGTTTACGCCACAGGTGTTACTGGCTTGACATAAGAAAACTCTTTCATTCCAGTAAGTTATTTTTTCTGCCTCTTTCTTAGGCAATGAGTTGTAAACGGCTATTTTCAGTCGATTTTGGAATGCTGAAGGGCATTTCTACACAGAGATATCCACATCCGAAGTGGATAGAGTCACGTCGGCGCGAACGCTCTAAAATTAGGCACAGAATCAGTAGGTTACGAGTGAGGTCATGAACGGTCGAACGGACCCGGTTGCACCGTCGCCGGCAGCTTTGCCGGTGGCCGAGCCTGGGCCGATTGTCGCGGCGCCGACTCCGGCGGTGAAAAAAACCAAGGCTCCGCGTTGGCGCGATCCGGATTCCTGGGAGGCGATCCCACTCCCACCCGCCGAGGCCGGCGCACCCAAGGAGGGGCGCGAGGTGATCCGCGCTCAACTCGCGCTCCTGCCCGGAAAGCCCGGCGTCTATCGCATGCTCGATGCCAAGGGCCAAGTGCTTTACGTCGGCAAGGCCAAGAACCTGGTCAAGCGGGTCTCGTCCTACGCCCGCAGTCACGGCCTTTCGACCCGGATCCGGCGCATGGTGCGCCAGACCGTCGCGCTCGAGATCATTACCACCCACACCGAAGTCGAAGCGCTGCTGCTCGAATCGAACCTGATCAAGCGGCTGAAGCCGCGTTTCAACATCACGCTGCGCGACGACAAGTCGTTCCCCTACATCTTGATCACCGGCGACCATGCGTGGGCCCAGATCGCCAAGCACCGCGGCGCCCGCAACCGGCAAGGCGAGTATTTCGGCCCGTTCGCGTCGGCCGGCGCCGTCAACCGCACCATCGCCGCGCTGCAGCGCGCGTTTCCGTTGCGTTCGTGCTCGGACAGCGTGTTCGAGAGCCGGACGCGCCCCTGCCTGCAGTACCAGATCAAGCGCTGCACCGCGCCCTGCGTCGGCCGGATCGCGCGCCCCGACTACGACGCGTTGGTCGACGAGGTGCGCGAGTTCCTGCGCGGCCAGTCGCAGACGATCCAGAAGAAGCTCTCCGAACGCATGCAGGCGGCTTCCGGTGCGCTCGACTACGAGACCGCCGCCGTCTACCGCGACCGCATCCGCGCGCTCACCGCGATCCAGGCGCGCCAGGGCATCAACACCGGCGCGGTCGGCGATGCCGACGTCATTGCCGCCCACCAGGAGGCCGGCCAGACCTGCGTCCAGGTGTTCTTCTTCCGCAGCGGCCAGAACTTCGGCAACCGCGCATACTTCCCGCGTCACGAACGCGGGGTCCCGGTCGGCGCCGTGCTGCAAGCCTTCATCGGCCAGTTCTATGCCGACCGGCCGCCGCCCGCGACGGTGCTGCTGAGCCACCCGGTCGGCCAGGAAGCGCTGATCGCCAAGGCGCTCGAAGTGCGGGCCGGCGGCAAGGTGTCGATCGCCAGCCCAAGCCGCGGCGCGCGGCGCACGTTGATCGAGCACGCGCTCCAGAACGCGCGCGAAGCGCTCTCGCGCCGCTTGGCCGAAAGCGCCTCGCAGCGGAAGCTCTTGGAAGGCGTTGCCAAGCTGTTCGGGCTCGAGAACCAGCCCGAGCGGATCGAGGTCTTCGACAACTCGCATGTCCAGGGCGCGCACGCGGTCGGCTCGATGATCGTCGCCGGGCCCGAGGGCTTCGCCAAGAACGCCTACCGCAAGTTCAACATCCGCGAGCCCGGGCTCGAGCCCGGCGACGACTACGGCATGATGCGCGAGGTGCTGACGCGCCGGTTCAAGCGGTTGATCAAGGACGACGAGGACCGGAGCCGCGGGCAATGGCCCGAACTGGTCCTGATCGACGGCGGCGCCGGCCAGCTCAAGGCCGCGCTCGACGTGTTCGCCGATTTGGGCGTCGCCAACGTCGCGGTGGCGTCGATCGCCAAGGGCCCCGACCGCAACGCCGGGCGCGAGGAATTCTACCTACCGGGGCGGACGCCGTTTTCGCTCGAGCCCAACGATCCGGTGCTCTATTTCCTGCAGCGGCTCCGCGACGAGGCGCACCACTTCGCGATCGCGGCACACCGGCGCAAGCGCTCGGCCGCGATCGGCGTCTCGCCGCTCGACGTGGTGCCCGGCATCGGCGCCAAGCGCAAGCGCGCGCTCCTCCACCACTTCGGCTCGGCCAAGGCGGTCGAGCAGGCCGGCTTGGCCGACCTCGAAAAGGTGCCCGGCATCAGCCACGCGGTGGCGCAGGTCATCTACGACCACTTCCACGGCAGCGGGTGATCCCCCTCCCTAACCCCTCCCCCTCATACGAGCGAGCGGAGCGAGCCGGAAGGGGTCATGCTTACGCCGCGGTGCTATAGTGGCGATCGGACGGACGCCATGTTCACCAAGGTCCCCAATCTCCTCACCCTCTCCCGGATCGCCGTGATTCCGGGCATGGTCGGCGCGTTCTATATCGAATCGCCGATCGGCAACTGGGTGGCGCTGGTGATTTTCGTCGCCGCCGGCATCACCGACTATTTCGACGGCTATTTCGCCCGCACCTTGGGCCAGCAGTCGGCGCTGGGGCGCTTCCTCGACCCGGTCGCCGACAAGCTCCTGATCGCGGCGGCGATCCTGATGCTGGTCGCGTTCGATCGCATCGCCGGCCCGAGCGTGCTGGCCGCGGTCGTGATCCTGTGCCGCGAGATCCTGGTTTCGGGCCTGCGCGAGTTCCTGGCCCGCATCGACGTCAGCGTCCCGGTCTCGCAGCTCGCCAAGTGGAAGACGACGCTCCAGATCGTCGCGATCGCGTTCCTGCTGGTCGGCGACGCCGCGCCCGCCTTCGTCCCGGCCGCCACGATCGGCGACTGGGGCATCTGGATCGCGGCGGTGCTGACGCTCTACACCGGCTACGACTACCTGCGCGCCGGCCTCCGCCACATGCGGGACGAGACCAAGCCGGCCGCGCGCCCGACCGCCGCAGCTCCCCCGGCACCCCCGTTCACCCGCCCCGCCGAATAACGGCGGCGCGCGCTTGACGGGCGGGGGCTCCGCTCCCCACCATCATCCCATGAAGCTGTTCGGGCTCGCCGGCTGGCAGGGAAGCGGCAAGACGACGCTCGCGGTCAAGCTCCTGAACGAGTTGATCGGCCGCGGCCTCGCGGTTTCGACCATCAAGCACGCGCACCACAGCTTCGACATCGACCAGCCGGGCAAGGACTCCTACCAGCACCGCATGGCCGGCGCGAAAGAGGTGATGGTGAGCTCGGTCAACCGCTGGGCGATCATTCACGAGCACCGCGGCGAGCTCGAGGCGACGCTGCCCGACCTGCTCGCACGGATGGCGCCGGTCGACCTCGTCCTGATCGAGGGCTTCAAACGCGAGCGCCACGCCAAGCTCGAGGTCCATCGCGCCAGCGTCGGCAAGCCGCTCCTCGCGCGCGACGACCCCGACATCGTCGCCATCGCGAGCGATCTCCCGATCGCCGGGCTCTCGATCCCGCGCTTCCACATCGATGACGTCGCCGCGATCGCCGACTTCATCGTCGCGCACGTGGGGCTCACGACCACCGCGCTCGCGAGCGCCCGCCCCGACCCCTCGCCCGCCGAGCGCGGGAAGGTCGGGTTGGGGTAGTCCGCCATGGCGCAGCTTTCCGACGACTGTTTTACCGCCGGCGGCCGCATGCTCACGACCGCCGAAGCGCTCGACTTGATCGCGGCGCGGGTAACGCCGGTCGCCGAGACCGTGACCGTGGGCCTGCGCGCCGCCGCCGGCCGCGTCTTGGGCGAAGCGATTGTCGCCGACCGCGACGTGCCGCCTCACGACAATTCGGCGGTCGACGGCTACGCCTTCGCCCATGCCGCGCTCGGACGCGGCGAGACCACGTCGTTCCGCGTGGCGGGGCGGGCCGCCGCCGGGCACCCGTTTGCCGGCGCCGTCCCGGCCGATGGCGCGGTCCGCATCTTCACCGGCGCGCCGATGCCGGCCGGGCTCGACACCGTCGCGATGCAGGAGGACTGCCGCGAGGATGCGGGCACGGTCGCGATCCCGCGTGGGCTCAAGGCGGGTGCCAATCGCCGTCGCGCCGGCGAGGACGTCAGGCGCGGCGCCACGCTGCTCGCCGCCGGCCATCGCCTCCGCCCGCAGGACGTCGGTCTGATCGCCTCGACCGGGCGACGTGCCGCGGTCGTGTTCCGGCCGCTCCGCGCGGCGGTGTTCTCGACCGGCGATGAGGTCTACGAGCCCGGCACGCCGGCCGGCCCGGGCGGCATCTACGACGCCAACCGCTTCGTCGGGATCGCGCTCCTGGAAGGCTTGGGCTGCGCCGTCTCCGACTTAGGGATATTGAAGGACGACCGCGCCGCGATCCGAGCCAAGCTCGGCGAGGCCGCGGGCGCCCACGACTTGCTCCTCACCTCGGGCGGGGTTTCGGTCGGCGAGGAGGATCACGTCAAGGCCGCGGTCGAAGCGCTGGGCTCGCTCCACTTGTGGCGGCTCGCGATCAAGCCGGGGCGGCCGATCGCCTTGGGCCAAGTCGGGCGGGTGCCGTTCGTGGGGCTCCCCGGCAACCCGGTCGCGGCGATGGTGACCTTCCTCCGCTTCGCGCGGCCGCTGATCTTACGTTTGGCGGGCGCGACCGACGTCGCGCCCAATCTGTTCCGCGTCCGCGCCGACTTCTCCCACAAGAAGAAGAAAAACCGCCGCGAGTTCCTGCGCGCACGCCTCGAAACCGCCGGCGATGGCAGCCTGATCGCGACCAAGTTCGAACGCCAGGGTGCCGGTATCCTGTCCTCGCTCGTGGCCTCGGACGGGTTGGTCGAACTGCCCGAGGACATGACAGAGCTCGCCGCCGGCGACATGGTCGATTTCCTCCCCTTTGCCGAGGTCGCGGCGTGAAGGTGCTCTATTTCGCTTGGCTCAAGGCGCGCGCCGGGATCGGCGAGGAGACGGTGGCGCCGCCGCCCGAGGTCGCAACCGTTGGCGCGCTGCTTGGCTGGCTCAAAGCGCGGAGTCCCGGCCACGCCCACGCGCTCGCCGACCTCGCGGTGGTGCGGGTTGCCGTCAACCAGGAGTACGCTACCCTCGATGCGCCGGTCGGGCCGGGCGACGAGGTCGCCCTGTTTCCGCCGGTGACCGGCGGGTAGGGAAAGCCGCGCCATGATCCGCGTCCAGCGCGAGGATTTCGACGCCCAGGCGGAGGCCCGGGCGCTCGTCGCCGGCAACCATCGGGTCGGCGGCGTCGTCACGTTCGTTGGCCTCGTGCGTGCGAACGCGGGCGACGCCGCGATCGACGCGATGACGCTCGAGCATTATTCGGGCATGACCGAGCGCGAGCTCGCGAAGATCGAGGCCGAGGCGCGCGCGCGCTGGCCGCTCGAAGCCACGCTTGTCGTCCATCGCTACGGGCGCCTCGTGCCGGGCGATCAAATCGTGCTCGTCATCACCGCGGCGGCGCACCGCCACGCCGCGTTCGCCGCCAACGAGTTTTTGGTCGATTGGCTCAAGACCAAGGCGCCGTTCTGGAAACTCGAAGCGACCGCGCAGGGCGATCAGTGGGTCGAAGCCCGCGCCGCCGACGACCAGGCGGCTAAGCGCTGGGTGGCGGAGTAGGCGGGAGAGCCAATAACGAGAGCGCCGATCCGCGGTTTGTCGTTTTCCGGCCCGCCTGCCCCACCCGGCCATGCGTACAGCGCTAGGCGAAGCTCGCGCTCGGGAACTTGATGGAGCGCCGTATTACGCGAGCAACAGTAGCTTCGCCTGACGGTTGGGCTGCGGACGCTCCCGTCAGCCGGCTATGCCTGACATGAGGACCGCCGCCATTTCGCAGAGGCCGATGGCCTCGACCCCTTCGGCGACAGGATGGCGGTCCTCGCCTGAATAGACGACAAAGGATCGCGTTGGTTCAAGGTCCGCGCGCGCGTTGTGGAATCCCCGACCGGGGGCTGGCGACAAGCCGCGCTTGATCTCGATCGCCCACAGGCCGCGGCTGCCCGGCAACTCGAGGACCAAATCGATCTCCGCGCCGGCGGCGGTGCGGTAGAAGCTCGCCATCGTCCGGTCGGGGGCCGCTGTTAGGAGGTTCTCGACCGCGAATCCCTCCCAACTCGCGCCGACGACCGGGTGCCCGGCCAGCGCGTTGTAGTCGGCGATACCGAGCAGGGCATGAACCAGTCCGCTGTCGCGCACATAGACTTTGGGCGATTTCACCAGACGCTTTCCGGCATTGGCGCGAAACGGCGTCAGCCGGCGCACCAGCAAGAGGTCGGCCAGAAGGTCGACGTAGCGTGTCACGGTCTGGGCGCTGATGCCGAGACCGGCGGCCAAGCGGGATGCATTGAGAAGGCCGCCTTGGCTGTGGGCAAGCATGGTCCAGAGCCGCTCCAGCGTCTCCGCCGGCAGGCGTGGTCCCAACATCCCGACATCCCGTTGCAAATAGGTGCGGATGAAGTCCTTGCGGACGGCGAGGCTCGTATCGTCGTCGGGGGCGAGGTAGCTGTCGGGGTAGCCGCCGCGCACCCAGAGCGTATGGAGCGCGTCCGGCCCGGCCGACACCTCGAGAATATCGAGCGGCCCCATGTTCACGTAGGCGATCCGGCCCGCCAGGCTCTCGCCCGACTGACGCAGGAGGTCGATCGACGCCGAGCCGAGGACGAGGAAGCGTCCGGTCCGTCGGCCCTTGCGGCGCCCGCGGTCGATGATCCCCCTCAAGTCCTGGAACAGCTCCGGCGCGCGGTGAATCTCGTCCAGGATCACGAGCCTCTCCTCGTAACGCTCGAGGAACAGCCGCGGGTCAGCGAGCTTGTCCCGATCACGGCGGTCCTCGAGGTCCAGGTAGAGGCCGTTCGCCTCGTCCTCGATCGCGCGCGCGAGGGTGGTCTTGCCAACTTGGCGCGGCCCGATAATGGCGACGGCCGCCTGACGGCTGAGCGCCAGTTTCACCTTGGCTTTGAGGCGGCGATCGATCATCATCCTTGTTTTTTAACCAATTCGTGGAAAAAATACCAGGAAATAGAACAAGGTGGGCGTCCCGGGGGCGAGGTTCGAAGATCCTTCGAAACGAGAGAGGAACGCCCAATCGCCTGGGCCCTCCCGGTGGCGGGGATGAAGAGCGATCCGCTCCCTTCGCGACGGCGAGGCCGGCGGCAACGTCAAAGTGTTCAATCGCGCGCTCACCTGGAACGCGTGACGTCGCCCTGACGACGCGCGATACCGACTTTTGCCATTTCGCGCGCCGCTACGGCCGCAAACGTGCCCGATCGCCGTGACCAGCGCTTCGAATGTATAATCGAGCCGGCATGCCCCTCCGATATCTTGCCGCGGTCGCGACCGCCCTCGCGTTGACTGAGACCGGCGCAACGACGGTCTACGCACAGCCGATCCTCGGGCCGGCGCCGCAGGCGGCCAAGGACGTCTATCTCCCGAACCCGCCGGGCGTCGCGCTCGTGCCGTGGGTGACCGGACTCGAAGCGCCGTGGTCCTTGGTGTTTCTGCCCGACGGCCGTGCGCTGGTGAGCGAGCGGCCCGGCCGAATCCGCCTGATCGAGGGGGGTGCGCTCCGGCCCGAGCCCTATGCCGTGCTCGATTCGAGCGACGGTGGCGGCGGACTCCTGGGCTTCGCGGTCCGGCTCGCGGCCTCGGGCGAGGGCGGCCTGATGGGATTGGCGCTCCACCCGCGCTTCCCGGCCGAGCCCTACGTCTACGCCATGCACACCTACCGCGCCGAAGGCGGCACCCGGAACCGGGTGGTCCGCCTGAAAGACGAAGGCCGGCGTGCGTCGTTCGACCGCGTCATCGTCGATGGCATTCCCGGCGCGATGTTCCACAACGGCGGCCGCATCGCCTTCGGCCCCGAGGGCATGCTCTACGTCACCACCGGCGAGATTTTCCAGCAGGCGCTCGCGCGCGACGTGACGTCGTTGGGCGGCAAGATCCTGCGCGTCACGCCCGAGGGTGCGATCCCGCCCGACAATCCGTTCCCGGGCTCGCCGGTCTGGTCCTACGGGCATCGCAACCCGCAGGGGATCGCCTGGCACCCCGAGACCCGCGAGCTGTTCGCGTCCGAGCACGGGCCCTCGGGCGAATTGGCCGGCCAGACCGCCTACGATGAGGTGAACGTTGTCCGGAAGGGCGGCAATCACGGCTGGCCCGACGCGGTCGGCGTCTCGGGCCGGCGCGACTTCGTCGATCCGATCGTCGCCTGGCCCGAGGTGACGACGCCGCCGTCGGGCATCGCGTTCTACCGCGGCGACCTCTACATAGCGACGCTGCAGAGCGTGGCGCTGATCCGGATCAGTGTCCGGCGCGCGGGCCCGGGCTACGCGGTCGAGCGCATCGAGCGCTGGTTCGCGAGCGGCGCGCGCGAGGGTTCGCTCGGGCGGCTGCGCGACGTCGTCGCCGGGCCCGACGGCAAGCTCTACATCCTCACCAACAATCGCGACGGCCGCGGCCGCCCGCGCGAGGGCGACGACAAGATCGTCCGGCTCGATATCGGCGGGTGATCAACTTGATGTGGCACAACTGATCGTCCGCCATCTCGACGAGCAGGTAAAGCGCCGACTGCAAAGACGCGCACGACGTCACGGTCTTACACCGAGGAAGAGGTTCGCGATATCTTGCGCGACGCCGTTGAAAGCGAAGATGGCCGACGCACGCGGCTTGGGGAGTGGCCCTATCCGTGGCGCGCCACGCCGCGCGTGAGGCGACCCGCTACGCCTTGAGCAGGTCCTTGAACTTGGCGCGCGCCTTGGCGACCTTGGGCGCGACGATGGCGCGGCAATAGCCCTGGGTGGGGTTGTTGGCGAAAAAGTCCTGGTGGTAGTCCTCGGCGACGTAGAACGGCCCCGCCGGCGTCACCTCGGTTACGATCTTGCCGTCCCACAGCTTGGTCGCGCGTGCGATCGCCGCTTGCGCCGCCGCTTTCTGCGCCTCCGAGAGCGTGAACACGCCCGAGCGGTACTGGGTGCCGATATCGTTGCCCTGGCGATTGAGCTGGCGCGGGTCGTGGGTCGCGAAAAAAACATCGAGCAGGGCGTCGTAGCTCACCTGCGCCGGGTCGAACGCGATCTCGACCGCCTCGGCGTGGCCGGTCACGCCCGAGCACACTTGCTCGTAGGTGGGGTTGGGCCGCGCGCCGCCGATATAGCCCGAGCGCACCTTGGCGACGCCCTTGATCATCAGGAACACCGCTTCGGTGCACCAGAAACAGCCGCCGGCGAAGATCGCCTTCTCGGTCGCCATGGTGACCTCGAGGAAGCGGCCGCTACTCGGCGGCGACCGCTTTCTTGGCCGGCTCCTTGCCGTGGGTCACCGCTTCGTAGTCGTCCATCATCTGGCGTATGACCGGCCCGACCTTGAAGCGGTACTGGTCGATCTCGCCGACCGGCGTCACCTCGGCCGCGGTCCCGGTCACGAATACCTCGTCGGTCTTGGCGAACTCCTCGGGGAAGATCGCGCGCTCGATCACCTTGAAGCCCCGCCGCTTGGCGAGCTCGATCACGGTCTGGCGGGTAATGCCGTCCAGGAAGCAGTCGGGGAGCGGCGTGTGCAGAACTCCGCCCTGGACGAGGAAAACGTTGGCGCCGGTCAATTCCGCGACCCGGCCGCGCCAGTCGAGCATCAATGCATCATCGAAACCATCGGCTTCGACCGCGTGCTTGGACATGGTGCAGATCATGTAGAGCCCGGCCGCCTTGGCCTTGACCGGCGCGGTGTCCGGCGCCGGCCGCCGCCACGGCGCGGTCTTGAGCCGCAAGCCCTTCATTCGCGCCTCGGGCGAGAAATAAGACGGCCACGGCCACGCCGCGATACCGACGTGGATCTTGGTCGCCTGGGCCGAGACCCCCATCTGTTCGGCGCCGCGCCACGCCACCGGCCGCACGTAGCCGTCGACGATGTTGTTGGCCTTCAACACCTCCATCGTCGCGCGATTGATCTCGTCGTTCGAATAGGGGAGCTTGAAGCCCAGGATCTGCGCCGAGTTGGCGAGCCGCTCGGTGTGCTCCTTCAGCTTGAACACGACCCCGCCATAGGAGCGCTGGCCCTCAAACACCGCGCTCGCATAGTGGAGCGCGTGGGTGAGGATATGGACCCGGGCGTCGCGCCACGGGCGCATCGCTCCATCGAACCAGATAAATCCGTCGCGGTCGTCAAACGGCGGACCGGCAGCCATGGCTTGGTTTCCCTAAGCTTGAGTTATTAAATGTCGTAAACGACGGCGGTTGCGTAACATTATGACGCAACACTGTCAACCTGGGCGCGTCGGCGCTAGAAGGCGGTAAAAGATGAGCGCAAGGCGGCGTTCCAGGGCGGAGCGTCACGAGGAATGAGGATGGCCGAGCCGCAGACCCCGCACATTCTCGTGGTCGACGACGACACCCGGCTGCGCACGCTGTTACAGAAGTTCCTGGCCGACAGCGGCTACCGGGTAACCGCGGCGGCGAGCGCCCACGAGGCGCGCGCCAAGCTCGAGGCGATCGACTTCGACCTGCTCGTGGTCGATGTGATGATGCCGGGCGAGTCGGGCCTCGACTTCACGGCGACGGTGCGCCGGGCGAGCGACGTGCCGATCCTGCTGCTGACCGCGATGGGCGAGCCCGAGAACCGCATCGATGGCTTCGAGCGCGGCGCCGACGATTATCTGGCCAAGCCGTTCGAGCCGCGCGAGCTGATCTTGAGGATCGCCGCGATCCTGCGCCGGGTCGACGAAGCCGCGGACATAACGGAGGTCCGGTTCGGCGAGCACGTGTTCGACCGCAACCGCGGCGAGCTCCGCCGCGACGACGCCGCAGTATCGCTGACGACCGGCGAGGCGCAGTTGCTGCGGGTGTTCGCCGCGAGCCCCGGCGCCACGCTCTCGCGCGCCGAGCTCGCCCGCCGCATGGGCGGAGTCGGCGAGCGCACGGTCGATGTGCAGGTGACGCGGCTCCGGCGCCGGATCGAGCCCGATCCGCGCAACCCGCGCTACCTCAAGACGGTGTGGGGCGAGGGCTACGTGCTATGGTCGGATTGATGCCCCGGTCGCATTCTCCGAGCCCGAGCGGATCATGCTGAAGCGGCTGCTGCCGCGCACGCTGTTCGGCCGTGCGCTCTTGATCATGGTACTGCCGGTGGCGCTGGCCCAGGCGATCGCGAGCTACGTGTTCTACGAAGCGCATTGGGAAGACGTCTCGCGCCGGCTGGCGCTCGGCTTTGCCGGCGACGTCGCGGTGATGATCGAGATCATGTCGGACCGCCCCGACCCCGATCACCGCCGTTTGTTCGCGCTCGCGCACCAGTACCAGGCGACCGATTTCGCGTGGGCGCCGGGCGCGATCCTTCCCAACCAGCCGCCCGCGTTCCAGCTCCGCAACGTCATCTTGGATCGCATCCTCGACAAGGTGTTCCGCGCCGTGGTGGTGAAGCCGTTCCACGTCGACACCATCTCGTCCGACGATCGCGTCACCGTGCGTGTCCAGCTCGCGCACGGCGTTCTGTCGGCCGAGACCACGCGCAAGCGCTTAGCCTCCTCGACCACGGTCCTGTTCCTGGTGTGGATGGTCGGCGCCGGGCTCCTGCTGCTGGCGATCGGGATCGTTTTCCTGCGCAACCAGATGAAGCCGATCCGCCGTCTCGCCAGCGTCGCCGAGGCGTTCGGGCGCGGCGACGCCGCGGTGACCATCAAGCCGGCCGGCGCCGCCGAGGTCCGCCAGGCGACGCAAGCGTTCCTCACCATGCGCGAGCGTATCCAGCGCATGATCGAGCAGCGCACCGAAATGCTGGCCGGCGTCTCGCACGATCTGCGCACGCCGGTGACGCGGATGAAGCTCGCGCTCGCCATGCTCGAGGGCGGCGCCGAGGTCGACGCGCTGCGCTCGGATGTGCGCGAGATGGAAACGATGATCGAGGGCTACCTCGCCTTCGCCCGCGGCCAGGATGCCGAAGCCATGTCCGAGGTCGAGGTGCGCGGGCTCCTTGAGGAGATCGTCGCCCAGGCCGAGCGCCAAGGGGCGGCGATCGAGCTCGCGCCCGGTCCCGAACTCTACGCCCGGCTGCGGCCGCACGCGATGCGACGCTGCCTGATGAACCTGGTCGACAATGCCGGCCGCTACGGTAAGAAGGTCGAGGTCGCGTTCGCCCGCCGCAACGGCACGCTGGCGGTGACGATCGACGACGACGGCCCCGGCATTCCGCCGGACAAGCGCGAAGAAGTGTTCCGGCCGTTCTATCGGCTCGAGACCTCGCGCAACGCCGATACCGGCGGCATTGGACTCGGGCTCTCGATCGCCCGCGACGTCGCCCGCACGCATGGCGGCGACATCGTGCTGGGGAACGCGCCCCTTGGCGGCCTCCGCGCCGAGCTGCGGATCCCGATTTGAGCTAAAGCGCGACCGCGAACTGGTAGATCAAGTAAATCGCGGCGATCGTCACCACGAACAGCGTGCCGCCGGCGCCGGCCGCGCGAACCGCCCCGATCGCCGCGCCGAGGCCCCAGGCGTGGGCGGCGCGGCAGACGACCAGCGCGCCGCCGAGCGCATGGACGAGCCAAACCGGCCCGGCGTTGAGTTCGATCGCGGCAATCAGGGTCAAGGTCATCGGCACGTACTCGGCGAAATTGGCGTGGACGCGGATGACGCGCGCCATGTCCGGATTGCCGCCGTCGCCCAAATCGATCTGGAGGCGTTGGCGCGCCTGCGACACGCGCAGGCTGAGGAGCATGTAAGTGAGCGCGAGGATGCCGGCGTAGAGCCCGGTCCTCGCCACGAACATCTCGAGGTGCATTACTTCCATCGTCCGCTCCGTTAGAACAGCCGGCCGCCGTTCGGCACCGCCGGATCGACCCCAACCAGGCTCACGGCACCGTTGGCGTCGGGAAAGCCGAGCACCAGTACCTCCGACCGGAACGGGCCGATCTGGCGCGGCGGGAAGTTCACGACCGCCGCCACCTGCCGCCCGACCAACTGTTCGGCGCGATAGAGCACGGTGATCTGGGCCGAGGATCTCTTGACGCCGAGCGGGCCGAAATCGATCGCGAGCTTGAAGGCCGGCTTGCGCGCCTCGGGGAACGGATCGACCGCGACCACGGTGCCGATCCGGATATCGACCTTGAGGAAGTCCGCGAACGCGATCGGCGGCGCAGGCGGCGCCGGCGGTTGACCGTTCACGCGCTGTTGCCTGCCGCTTCGGTGTCGCCGCGCTGGCGGGCGCCCCGGCACCACCCGATCGCGGCCTCGGCGCGGCCGAGCGCGCGATCGAGCGCGGCCATGGTCTTGGCGGCGTCGTCGGAGTCGTCGCCGAGCCAGACGCGCAGCACGCTCAGGTGAATGAGGCCGAGGCCCTCGAGGCGGAGCGCGCCGAACAGCCCGCCGCTCGGGATCGCCGCGGCTTCGAGCATGAGCGCGAGCGAGCGCCGGAGCCGGCACCCGGTGGAAACGGCGGCGGCCGGATCGCGCACCAGATCCTGGACGATGCGGCGGACCGCGTCCTTGTGGGGTTTGAGCGCATCGAACCGCGCCATCATGACCGCGAACAGGCGATCGCGGGGCGACTCGTCTTCGTCCGCGCCCGCGCCCGCCACCATCGCGCGATCGATGCGGTCAAGGAACGCGCCGAGCAACGCCGTCTTGGTCGGAAAGAAGTTGTAGAGCTCGGCCAACGAATGCCCGGTGGCCCGCGCCACCCGCGCCAGCGTCAACCCGCTCCACCCGTGCACCGGCACGAGTTCGAGCGCGGCATCGACGATCCGCGTCCGCGGGTCGGTCGCAGCCTTGGGCCGAGGTCGCGCGCGCCGCGCCATGATCGGGCTCCCGTCGTTGCTGGTCGGATCAAATATAGGCGCGGCCGCGCCGCGTGGCCAATTAACCCTTGCCGAGCTCGCGCGAGCGCTGGGTGGCGGCGGCGACCGCCTTGATCATCAGGGCGCCAAGCCCGCCCTCGCCCATCAGCACCTTGAGCGCGGCTTCGGTGGTACCGCCGGGGCTGGTGACGTTCTTCCTGAGTTGCTCGGCCGAGGTCGGGTCGCGCCGCGCCAGCTCGCCTGCGCCCGCCACGGTCGCGCGCGCCGCGCGGATGGCGAGATCGGCCGGAAGGCCGGCTGCTTCGCCGGCCTTGGCCAGGCATTCGATCAAGTGGAACACGTAGGCCGGGCCGCTCCCGGAGGTCGCGGTGACCGCGTCCATCAACGCTTCGTCGTCGACCCACGCGGTTTCGCCGACCGCGTCGAGCAGACGCGCAGCGCGGGCGCGGCTCGCCCGGTCGACGTTCTTGTTGGCGACCAGCACCGTGAAGCCATGGCCGACGGCGGCCGGGGTGTTCGGCATCGAACGCACGATCGCGGCGTCAGTCCCGAGCTTGGCCTCGAAATAGGCGATCGGCTTCCCGGCCGCGATCGAGAGAAAGAGCGTCCCCGGGCGCTTGAAGCGCTGGTAAAGCGGCGCGACCGCGTCCATCGACTGCGGCTTGACCGCGAACACGACGACGTCGGGGCGGAAATCGGGCTCGAGCGAGTCGGGCCCGGCGTGAACGGCGACGCCAAGCGCCGCGGCGGCGGCGCGGGTCGGCTCGTGCGGTTCGACCGCGGCGATATCGGCGGGCCGCGCGCCTTTCTCGATCCAACCCTTGGCGAGCGCGGCGCCCATCTTGCCGGCGCCGACCAGGAGGATGCGATCGCTCACGCCTCGCCCTGCGTCTCCAGGAGCGCCGCGGCCATCGCCTGCGGCGGGGTCTTGCCGCCCCACAGCACGAACTGGAAGGCGGGGAAATAGCGCTCGCACTCGGTGAGCGCGATCTCGATCAAGCTTTCGAGAAACGGGCCTTCGACCCCGGCGCGCTTGGGCAGGAGCTGCGCGTAGCGGAAGGTGACAAGGTCGTCCGAGGGCGAGAGCGCGAAGTGGCCGATCCAGGTGCGCTCGTTCACGAGCGAGAGCAAGTGGTGCGCGTCGGCGCGGCGGCGCTTCGGCACTTTGACGTCGAACGAGGCCGAGACGTAGAGGATGTCGGGCTCGGTCCGCCACAGGAACCAGAGCTGGTAGGTCGACCACCCACCGCTCACCCATACCGTCATCTCGTCCTTGCGCGGGCGTTCAAACGGCCAGTCGTTGGTCGAAACCAGTTCTTCGATGTCGTCGAGCGGATTGAGGACCTTGAGTTCGTCCGATTCGATGACCGAGGCCATTCTGGCGTAAACCCCCTAGGCGGAAAGCCGTCGCGCGGCGCTAAAAAGGCCGTCGCGCGCGCCCAAACGGGGGCGTTCGCTTTCCGGACAACGATGGCGCGGAACACGAGGTGTTGTGGTTAACGCGTAAAAAATTACCACGAATAGGAGGTTGCCAGAACCCCGGATTCGACGTCAACCCCTAATCTTATGGAATCCCCAGCTTTTTTTGGGTCGCCCCGACTCGATTTTGCCCCGGGGGCCGGGCGCGGCGGTTTCAGGCCTTCTTTTTAGGGGCAAGCTTGGCTTTGCCCGTGCGCTTGGCGAGCGTCTGTTCGAGCGCGGCCACCCGCCGCGCGAGCGCCTCGTTCTCGCGCCGCGCCTTCTGGGCCATCGCGCGGACCGCCTCGAACTCCTCACGTTTGACGAGGTCCATGCCGGCGATCAGGCGCTCGAACTGGTCGCGAATCCGCGCCTGGGCCTCGTCGCGGGCGTTCTGCAAGGTGCCGAGCGCGCTGGTCGCGAGCTTGGCGATGTCGTCCAAGAAGCGGTTGTCGGTTTGCATCGGCGCGCCGTGACGGATCCAAGGGACTGCCACTCTCCCGCGATTTGGCACGGGCGGCAAGGCAGGTTAGCGCCGCACCCTTCCGCTTGCCGCTGGGCGCACGCGCACCTATAACCCGACGCGGTGCCCGTGCTCCCCGTTATCGCCTTTCCCGCCATCGATCCGGTCGCGATCGCGATCGGGCCGATCGCGATCCGCTGGTATGCGTTGGCCTACATCGCCGGGATCGTTTTGGGCTGGCGCTACCTCATCCGGTACGCCGCGCGCTATGAGCTTGGCCTTTCGCGCAGGGACATCGACGACGTCCTGGTGTGGGTGACCCTGGGCGTCATCCTGGGCGGACGTTTGGGCTACGTCCTCTTCTATCAGCCGGGCCACTACGCCGATCATCCGCTCGAGGCGCTTTACCTCTGGAAGGGCGGAATGTCGTTCCACGGCGGGCTTTTGGGCGTGATCGTCGCGCTCGTCGCCTTCGCGCGCATTCGCAAGGTGGCGCTGCTCGCCCTCACCGACGGCATCGCCTGCGCGACGCCGATCGGGCTGTTCTTCGGCCGCATCGCCAACTTCATCAACGGCGAGCTCTACGGCCGGGCGAGCGAGGCGCCGTGGGCGATGGTGTTCCCGGGCGGCGGCCCGCTGGCCCGCCATCCGAGCCAACTCTACGAAGCGGCGGCCGAGGGCTTGATCCTGTTCGTCGCTCTGGTGTGGCTCGCGCGCCGCGCGGCGGTGCGGGCGCGCGTAGGCACCCTCACCGGCGCCTTTCTCGCGGGTTACGCGCTCGCGCGGATCGCGGTCGAGTTCTTTCGCGAGCCCGACGCGCATTTGGGCTTCCTGCTCGCGGGCACCACCATGGGCCAACTACTCTCGCTTCCGGTTCTGGCGTTCGGCGCGATCCTGATCGCGCGCCCGGCCGCGGGCCGCCTGACATGACGCTCGGCGCCGAACTCGCACGCCTGATCCGCGCCGCCGGGCCGATCTCGATCGCCCACTACATGAGCGAGGCGCTCGCCAACCCGAGGCTCGGCTACTACACCACGCGCGACCCGTTCGGCGCCGAAGGCGATTTCATCACCGCGCCCGAAGTCAGCCAGATGTTCGGCGAGATGGTGGGGCTCTGGTGCGTCGATCTGTGGGAGCGCCTGGGCCGCCCGGCGCGGTTCCATCTCGCCGAGGCCGGACCGGGGCGCGGCACGCTCATCCGGGACGCGCTCCGCGCGGCGCGGGTTCAACCGGCGTTCACCGCGACCGCGCAGCTTCATTTGATCGAAGTGAGCCCGACGCTCCGCACGCTGCAGGCCGACGCGCTCGCCGGGGTCGCGGTGGGCGGCGGTCCGACGTGGCACGCCGAGTTCGCGACCGTCCCCGACGATGCGCCCTTAATCCTGATTTCGAACGAGCTCTTGGATGCACTCCCGATCCATCAGTATCAACGAACGCGCCAAGGCTGGCGCGAGCGGCTGGTCGATTGCGCCGGCGAGAATGCTTTCCGCATCGTTCTCGCGGCCGAGCCGCCCGAGGATCTGCGCCATTTACCCGCCGCGCTCGCCGGCGCCCCGATCGGCGCGATCGCCGAAATCTCGCCGGCCGCGCACGCGTTGATCGAACAGGTCGCGCGGCGCGTGGTCGCGACCGGCGGGGCCGCGCTCATGATCGATATCGGCCGCACCGAGAGCACGCCCGGCGAAACGCTGCAGGCGGTCAAGCGCCACGCCGGGCACCCGGTTTTCGAGCGGCCGGGCGAATCCGACCTCGCCGCCTACGTCGATTTCGCCGCACTGGTGCAGAGCGCGCGGGCCGCCGGCGCCCGCACCTTCGGCCCGACCACGCAAGGCGCGTTCCTGGCAGCGCTCGGGATCGCCGCCCGCGCCGGTCGGCTCCAAGCCGGAAAGCCGCCCGAACAGGCGGCGCGGATCGACGCCGAGCGGCGCCGACTGGTCGATGCCGACCAGATGGGCGCCTTGTTCAAGGTGGTGGCGATCGCCGATCCCGAACTCGCGGCGCTCGCCGGGTTCGCGGCCGCGCCATGACCGCCGGGGTCGCGATCGCAGCACCGGGGCTCGCCGCGCTTGCAGGCGTGCGGCACGGCTTCCTGACCCGCCAGGGCGGCGTCTCGGCGGGCGCGTTCGCCTCGCTCAATGTCGGGTATTCGGGCGGCGATGCGCGCGCCAACGTGATCGAGAACCGCCGCCGCGCGCGCGCCGCGGTCGCGCCCGCCGCGACGGCGCTCCTGACCGCACGCCAGGTCCATAGCCCGCGAGCCGTGGTCGTGACCGAAGCATGGGCCGAGGGCCATGGTCCCGAAGCCGACGCGCTGGTGAGCGCGACGCCCGGGCTCGCGCTCGGCGTCACCAGCGCCGACTGTGCGCCGATCCTCATGGCCGACGCCGCGGCCGGCGTAATCGCCGCTGCACACGCCGGCTGGCGCGGCGCCCTCGCCGGTGTCATCGGCGCAACCGTTGCGGCGATGCGGGAACTCGGCGCCACGCCCGGACGAATGGCGGCTGCGATCGGACCCTGTATCGGGTTCGCGTCCTACGAAGTCGGGCCCGAGTTCGCGGCCCCGTTCCTCGCCAAGGATGCGGGCGCCGCCCGCTTTTTCGCGCCGAGCGCGCGCCCGGGGCACCAGCGCTTCGACCTCCCGGGTTACGTCCGGGCCGAGCTCGCCGGCGTCGGCGTCGGCACCATCGAGGTCCTCGGGCTCGATACCCTGGCCGACACCGAGCGCTTCTTCAGCTACCGGCGCGCCACGCTCGCCGGCGAGCGGCGCTACGGGCTCGGGGTCTCGGTGATCGCCCTCGAGGGTTGATCCATGCCCTACATCTTCTTCTTCGTGTTGATCCTTTTTCTCGGCCTGCTCGCGACGTGCGTCGTGATGTAAAATCCTGGCCAAACAATACGTTAGTGACGTTTACAGGCACCAAGGCCGCTGCTAGAGTGCGCCGCGCGACGGGTGGAGGGCAGCCCGTCCCAGCCCGTTATTTCCGTCTCAGTCGCTCGGTCGGGGTCGCTCGCCGATGAAAATTGTCGCCGGCAATAGCAATCGTCCGCTCGCCGAGGCGGTTGCCGCCTACCTCAACCTGCCGCTCACCGCCGCCAGCATCCGCCGCTTCGCCGATCTCGAGGTGTTCGTCGAGATCCACGAGAACGTCCGCGGCGAGGACGTGTTCGTGCTGCAGTCGACCTCGTATCCGGCCAACGACAACCTACTCGAGCTCTTGATCATCATCGACGCGCTCAAGCGCTCGTCGGCGCGCCGAATCACCGCGGTGATGCCCTACTTCGGCTACGCCCGCCAGGACCGCAAGCCCGGGCCGCGCACCCCGATCTCGGCCAAACTGGTCGCCAACCTGCTCACCACCGCCGGCACCGACCGAGTGCTGACTCTCGACCTCCACGCCGGCCAGATCCAGGGCTTCTTCGACATCCCGACCGACAATCTCTACGCCGCGCCGGTGTTCTATCGCGACATCAAAGAGCAGTACAACGGCGCCGATCTCATGATCGTTTCGCCCGACGTCGGCGGCGTGATCCGCGCCCGGGCGGTGGCGAAAAGACTTGACGCCGACCTCGCAATCGTCGACAAGCGCCGCGATCGCGCGGGCGTTTCCGAGGTGATGAACATCATCGGCGACGTCCAGGGCCGCCCCTGCATCCTGGTCGACGACATCGTCGATTCGGCCGGAACGCTGTGCAACGCGGCCGACGCGCTCAAGAAAGCCGGCGCCGCCAGCGTTTGCGCTTACGTGACGCACGGGGTCTTGACCGGCGGCGCGGTGGCGCGGGTTGCGGCTTCGGCGCTCGAAGTGCTGGTGACCACCGACTCGATCGGCGCGACCGAGGCGGTCCGGGTCGCCAACAACATTCGACGGATTACGATTGCCCCGCTGATGGCGGAAGCGATCCAGCGGATCAGTGCGGAAAAGTCGGTGTCGAGCCTGTTCGATTACTGAACGGCCGGCGACAAGTCCTGAGGAGACGGTACGATGGCTGAGACCATGTCGTTCAAGGCGGAAGCGCGCGGCAAGACCGGCCGCGGCGGCGCGCGCGCGGACCGGCGCCAGGGGCGCGTCCCCGCCAACATCTACGGCGACGCCAAGGGCAACGTCGCCGTCACCATCGATCGCGATCAGCTGCAACGCGCGCTGACCAAGGCCGGGTTCGGCAATCGCCTGTGCGACATCCAAGTGAACGGTGAGACGTTCCGAGCGCTGCCGCGCGAGGTTCAAGTCGATCCGGTCAGCGACATTCCGATCCACGTCGACTTCATGCGGGTATCGCCGACCTCGCGCGTCCGCCTGCACATCCCGATCACGGTCGCCGGCATCGAGGCCTCGCCCGGCATCAAGCGCGGCGGCACCGTCAACGTCGTCCGCCACGAGGTCGAGTTCTTCTGCCGCGCCGACGCGATTCCGGAAACGGTGGTTTTGAGTGTCGCCGAATGCGACATCGGCGACTCGGTCCACATCAACGACGTCCAACTCCCGGCCGGGGTCGTGCCGACCATCCGTCGCAACTTCACCGTGGTCACGGTGACGGCGCCGACGATCTACGTCGAGGAGGAGAAGCCCGCCGCTGCCGCCGTCGAAGGCGCACCAGTCGAGGGCGAAGCCGGCGCGGTGCCGGCCGAAGGCGAAGCGGCGGCGCCGGCCGAAGGCGCGCCGGCCGATGCCAAGGGCGGCGCGGCAAAGCCCGCCGCCGGAAAAGGCGAAGCGGCACCGGCCAAGGGCGCGGCGGCGCCGGCCAAAGGTGCGGCGGCGGCACCGGCCAAGGGCGCGGCGGCACCGGCCAAAGGCGGCAAGGCCGACGGC
>VGEO01000016.1 GCA_016869275.1 Alphaproteobacteria bacterium
CTCGAGCGGCTGCCCGACCTTCCCGCCGCGGCGCGGCGCCCCGCCGCGGCCGCTTATCTCGACGCCCACGCCGCCGTGCTGGCGCCCGCGGCGCGCGCCGAGATCGCTGCGGCGACGTTCGCCGTCTTGGACGATCCGGCGTTCGGCGTCGTGTTCGGGCCCGGCTCGCGCGCCGAAGTCCCGATCGTCGGCCGGCTCGGCGCCCACGTGGTCGCCGGCCAGATCGATCGTCTCGCGATTGCCGAGCATGCGATCGCGGTCGTCGACTACAAGAGCCAGCGTCCGGCGCCGCGTGACGAGCGCGACGTGGCGCTCGTCTATCTCCGGCAGATGGCGGCCTATCGCGCAGTGCTTAAAAAAATATATCCGGACAAATCAGTCGCTTGCTTCCTGTTATGGACCGATGGGCCCAAACTCATGCGACTCGCTGATGATAAACTTGACGAAATTGCAACCGGTAACTTCGCTTGACGCGGCCGTCGGCCGCCCCAATCATTAATCGTCGATTCGCCCGCGCTTCTGCGAGCGGTTCCGGTAAATGAGGTGAGCCATGGCCGTCACACACATCAGCGACGACTCCTTCGAGCAGGACGTGGTCAACGCTTCGCGCCCGGTGATCGTCGACTATTGGGCGGAATGGTGCGGCCCCTGCCGCCAGATCGCGCCGGCGCTCGAAGAACTGGCGCTCGAACTCAAGGACCGCGTCACGATCGCCAAGATGAACGTCGATGAGAACCCGCGCACCCCGACCAAATTCGGCGTTCGCGGCATTCCGACGCTGATGCTGTTCAAGAACGGCGAAGTGGCCTCGACCAAGATCGGCGCCATGCCGAAAAGCAAGATCAAGGAATGGATCGAATCGCAAATCGCCTGACGCGCGTTTCCGTCCTCGGCTTGTGAAGCGCCGCGCGACTGCGGCGCTTCGTCGTTCAAGGGTGCCGGCCGAGCGCGTAAACGGTCGGCGCGAGGTAGAGCGATCCGGTGATGAGGACGCGGGGCGGCTGCGTCCGCGCCTGGCGCGCACCCAACGCGGCCAGCGCCGCGGCCACGCCGTCAGCGACCCTGGTCCGGGCGCCGCAATCGCGTGCGAGGGCCGCCACCGCCGCCGCCGGGGTCGCCGCCGCCGCGCCGGGGATCGGAACCGCGGTGATCGAGGTCGCGATCCGCGCCAGCGGCCTCAAGAAGCCGCGCGCATCCTTGGTCGAGAGAATGCCGACCACGAGGTGCAATGGCCGCGGCGCTGGGTCGCGCTGCCGCCATGCGGTGAAGGTCGCCGCCAACGCGCGCGCGGCCGCCGGATTGTGGCCGCCGTCGTACCAAAGCTCGGCGCCTGCCGGGAGCCCGAGCCCAGCGGGATCGAGCGGCTCGAGCCGGGCCGGCCACGCCGCCCCGGCGATGCCCTCGGCGATCGCGCTGTCGGCAAGGTCGACGCCGGTCATCGTCTTCAGGCACGCAACCGCCTGTCCGGCGTTGTCGATCTGGTGGATCCCAGCGAGCGCCGGCGCCGGCAGCGCGAGGGTTTCGTCGCCGACCCGGACGACGATGCCATCGCCGTTCGACCGTGCATACCAGGACGCCAGGCGCGTGCGCTCCCGCCGATGGCGGACGAGCGGCGTGCCGAGCGCACGCGCGCGCCGCGCGATCACCGCTTCGCCCACCGCGGTTTGTCGACCGAGGACGGCGGCAACGCCCGGCTTGAGGATACCGGCTTTCTCGAACGCTATCTTCGAGAGTGTGTTGCCGAGGTAGCTCTTGTGGTCGATCGCGACCGGGGTGATCGCGGTCAAGAGCGGGCGGCGGACGACATTGGTGGCATCGAGCCGGCCGCCCAACCCGACCTCGAGCAGCACGACATCGGCCGCCTCGGCGGTAAAAGCGACGAACGCGGCCGCGGTCGTGATTTCGAAGAAGGTGATCGGATCCTCGCCGTTCGCGCGCTCGCACGCGGTCAGCACCCGATCGAGCCGGTCGTCGTCGATCGGGCCGTCGACCAGACGGATGCGCTCGCCGAAGCGTACGAGGTGCGGCGAGGTATAGACCTGGACCCGGTAGCCGCCGGCACGGAGCGCCGCCGCCATGTAGGCGACGACCGAACCCTTGCCGTTGGTACCGGCGACGTGGATGACCGGCGCGAGCTTCAGGTCGGGCCGCCCGAGCTTGGCGAGCAAACGCTCGATCCGCCCGAGCGACAGATCGATCGACTTCGGGTGAAGCCGGGTCAGCCGTTCGAGGATCGCGTCGGTGCTCGGGGCCACGCGCCGGCCGCGGACGCTAGAGCCGGGCGCGGCGGACGCTGGCCGCGAGGTCGCGGGTCAACGCGAGCATGTCGGGAACGAGCGTCGGCGCCGCTTCGCCGTCGACGCCGAGGCCGGCCGCGACTTTGTTGACCAGCGCGCTTCCGATCACGACCGCGTCGGCGACCTTGGCGATCGCGGCCGCCTGGTCGGGCGTGCGGATGCCGAAGCCGACGGCGATCGGTAGATCGGTTTGCCGACGGATGCGTTTGACCTCGCGTGCGATATGCGCGGGATCGCCGGCGCCGGCCCCGGTAATACCCGTGATCGAGACGTAATAAACGAAGCCCGAGGTATTCGAGAGGACACGCACCAGGCGTTCGTCGTCGGTTGTCGGCGTCGCCAGGCGGACGAAGCTGACCCCGGCGTGGAGCGCGGGCAAGCATAGCTCGGCGTCTTCCTCGGGCGGCAGGTCGACCACGATCAGCCCGTCGACCCCGACCGCGATCGCGTCGGCGAGAAATTTGTCGACGCCGTAGAGATAGATCGGATTGTAGTAACCCATCAGCACGATCGGCGTCGCCTCGTTCCGGGTACGGAAGCGGCGGACGAGATCGAGCGTGAGCTTGAGCGTCGTACCGGCTTTGAGCGCGCGTAGGCTCGCGGCCTGGATCGCCGGCCCGTCGGCCATCGGATCGGTGAACGGCATGCCGAGCTCGATGATGTCGGCGCCGGCGTCGGGCAATCCGTCGAGGATCGCCGCCGCCGTAACGAGGTCGGGATCGCCCGCGGTCACGAACGTCACCAGCCCGGCGCGGCCGGCCGCCTTGAGCTCGGCGAAGGTGCGGTCGATTCGGGTGAGCGGTCGTCTCATCTGCGCAAGCATGACCGGCTCACAACGCGACGCCGAGCGCCTTGGCGACGGTGAAGATGTCCTTGTCGCCCCGCCCGCAAATGTTGACGAGCAGCAGGTGATTCTTCGGCAGTGTGGGCGCGATCCGGAACACATGGGCGAGCGCATGCGCGGGCTCGAGCGCGGGGATGATGCCCTCGAGCTTGGAGCAGCGCTGGAACGCGTCGAGCGCTTCGTTGTCGGTGGCTGAGACGTAGTCGACGCGCCCCAGGTCATGGAGCCACGCATGTTCGGGACCGATGCCGGGATAATCGAGCCCGGCCGAGATCGAGTGCGCTTCGGTGATCTGCCCGTCGGCGTCCTGAAGGAGGTAGGTGCGGTTGCCGTGCAGTACGCCCGGCGCGCCGGCGGTGAGCGACGCGGCGTGCTGGCCGGTTTCGATGCCGTGGCCGGCCGCCTCGACCCCGACCAACCGGACGTCGGGATCGTCGAGAAACGGATAGAACAGGCCCATCGCGTTCGATCCGCCGCCGATGCAGGCGACGACCGAATCGGGCAACCGGCCTTCGCGCTCCAGCATCTGGGCGCGCGCCTCGCGCCCGATCACCGACTGAAAATCGCGCACCATCATCGGGTAGGGATGCGGACCGGCAACGGTACCGATGATGTAGAAGGTGTCGGCGACGTTGGTTACCCAGTCGCGCAGCGCTTCGTTCATCGCGTCCTTGAGCGTGCGCGAGCCCGACGTGACCGGCCGTACCTCGGCGCCGAGGAGCTTCATCCGGAACACGTTGGGTTGCTGGCGCTCGATATCGGTCTCGCCCATGTAGACGACGCACGGGAGATCGAACAACGCGGCGACGGTCGCGGTGGCGACGCCGTGCTGGCCGGCACCGGTCTCGGCGATGATCCGCTTCTTGCCCATGCGCTTGGCGAGCAAGATCTGGCCGATGCAGTTGTTGATCTTGTGGGCGCCGGTGTGGTTGAGCTCGTCGCGCTTGAAATAGATCTTGGCGCCGCCGCAGTGCGCAGTCAGGCGGCGGGCGAAGTAAAGCGGGCTCGGTCGGCCGACATAGTCGCGGAAGTACGCCGCCATCTCGGCATGGAATTTGGGGTCGGCCTTGGCGCGGGAGTAGGCGCGCTCGAGGTCGAGGACGAGCGGCATCAGCGTCTCGGCGACGAAGCGGCCGCCATAGATGCCGAAGTGGCCCTGCTCGTCGGGGCCGCCGCGATAGGTGTTGGGCCGCGGTGCCGGGGCCGCCTTGCGCGCGGTCTTGCGCGGCGGAATGCGGCGCGTTATCAGGCGCTTTTTTGCGCGAGCCATGACGGGGTGGCCTTTCCTTCCTGCTTGGCAGCGGCGAGGAACGCGGCGATCCGGCGCGGATCCTTGTGGCCGGGCGCGTCCTCGACCCCGGACGAAACGTCGACCGCGCCGGCGCCAGACGCCCGGATCGCTTGCACGACGTTGTCGGGATCGAGCCCGCCGGACAGGATCCATGGCAGGCCGACCTCGCGTCCTTTCAGCATCGCCCAATCGAACGACACCCGGTTGCCGCCCGGCATCGCGCCCTTGAGCGAGGTCGGCGCCTTGCCATCGAACATCAAGCGATCGGCCGCGGCGCGGTAGGGGACGGCCTGGGCGAGATCGCCGGCCTCGGCGATCCGGATCGCCTTCATCACCGCGACCCCGAAGCGGCGGCGAATCTCGTTCAACCGGGCGGGCGATTCATCGCCGTGGAGTTGCAATAGATCGAGCGGCACCGCGGCGAGGATCGTCTCGAGCAACGCATCGTCGGGATCGACCAGTACGCCGACGAGCTCGGCGCGGCCGTTGGCGGCGGCGGCGAGCGCGCCCGCCTGTGCCGGCGTCACGTAGCGCGGCGAGCGCGGGTAGAATACGAGTCCGATCATGTCGGCGCCGGCCGTCAACGCGGCGGTGAGCGCCGCATCCGAGTTGATACCGCAGATCTTGACCGCGATCGCCATGCGCCGCTACTGCAGCCGCGGCCCGGCGGCCGCCGCGATTTCGGCGACCAGGGCGCGTGCGGCGGCGGTCGGATCGGGGGCTTGCGTGATCGGCCGGCCGACGACGAGATAACTCGCCCCGGCCGCGATCGCTTCGCCGGCCGAAAGTGTTCGCTTCTGGTCGCCGACCTCCTGCCCGGCGGCGCGAATGCCCGGCACCACCAGGAGAAAATCGGGCCCGCATTGGGCGCGGAGCGCCGCGACTTCGGTCGGTGCGCACACGACCCCATCCGCGCCGTTCGCGATCGCGACGTCGGCCAGGCGGCGTACCACGTCGCGTGCCGAACCGGCGAAACCGACTGCCGCCAGATCGCTCTCGTCGAGGCTGGTGAGCGCCGTGACGGCGATGATCTTGGTGCGGCTCTTTTCGGCTTCGCGGACCGCGGCGACGGCCGCCTGGATCATGGCGCCGCCGCCGGCAGCGTGAATCGTGAGCAGGACCGGGTCGAGGCGCGCGATCGCGCGGATCGCGCCGGCCACGGTGTTGGGGATGTCGTGAAGCTTGAGGTCGAGAAAAATCGGCAGGCCGAGCGCCCGCAGCGCGTCGACGCCCTGGGCGCCGTTGGCGAAGAAATACTCGAGGCCGAGTTTGAGACCGCCGACCGCATCCTTGAGCGTGACTCCGAGCCTGAGCGCCGCGGCGATGCTGGCGGTGTCGGCGGCGCAATAAAGGCGGGCGCGCGCCGCTTCGGCGGCGCGGACATTGGGCCGGCTGGCGGCGAAAGCGTTGTTCAACGGTAGAAACCTTTTGCGGCGGTTTCGAACGGCGAGCGCCTTATAGCAGATTGCCCGCAGCGTACTAAGCGGCAATCGCCGCGTGCCGCGCGCGGCGCGGCCGCCGTCAGCGCGGGGCGCTGCGGCCGACGATCCGTGCCGGCGGCGGGGCGTTCGGCGCGGCCGGGCGTGCGGCATCGGCGCGCAGGCTGACCAGTTCTTTTTGGGCGTCGTCGAGGGCGCGGCGGACCTCCCGCGCTTCGCGTCGACGCCGACCGCCAGCAAACCACGAAACGACGTAGCCGAGCAGGAGCCCCAAGAACAGGGCCGCGAACGCGACGGCGAACAGCGGCAGCTCGAATGCTGCCGGCAGCGGGTCGAAATCGAGCCGCGTCAGGTGGCGGTTGGCGACGGCGAACAGGCCGAGGATCAGCGCCGCGGGAACCAAGATCAACCAGTTGAGGAAGCGCCGCACCGTCGTCCGCTCGCGCTAGAGCCGCGACCGTGGGTCCGGCGGCGGCGCCGCGGGCGACGTCACTTCGTCGGATCGCTTGCCGCCGGAGTGCCGGGCTTATTCAAGCTCTCGCGCAGCTCCTTGCCGGTCTTGAAAAAAGGAATGTGCTTCTCGGTCACCTGCACCGAGGCGCCGGTGCGGGGGTTGCGGGCGGTCCGCGCCGGCCGCCGCTTGACCGAGAACGCGCCGAACCCGCGCAACTCGACGCGCTCGCCGCGCGACAACGCCGCCGAAATCTCGTCGAAAATGGTCGTGACGATCCGCTCGATGTCGCGTTGGTAAAGATGCGGATTGCGCTCGGCTAAGCGTGCGATGAGTTCGGACTTGACCATGAGCAGCTCGTCCGCCCCGGGGGCGCGAGGGCCATCAGCGGCCTTCTAAAGGCGGTCAGGTTGCCAGACCGATTTTAGGCCGTCAAGTCTAAGTCTTTCAGAAAACACCATTTTTTTGGCTAGTCCGGTCAGCCAGTCGAGCGCCGACTCAGGCGCCGAGGGGAGCGAAATCGACTTGGCCGGGAGGGTCGCCGGGATGCCGTGCTGCTCCTCGAGCCAGCGGCGGGCCTCGCGGGTCGCGCCCAACTCGTCGGCCAGCTTGGCGGCGATCGCCTGGCGCCCGGTATAGACCCGTCCGTCGGCCAACGTCCGCGCCGCCTCGCGCGGCAGCTGGCGGCGTTCGGCGACCAGATCGACGAACCAGTTGTAGCTGTCGTCGACCAGGCCTTGCACCACGGTGCGCCCTTCGCGGGTCATCGGCTGAAGCGGCGAGGACGTGTCCTTGAGCGGACCGCTTTTGACCGCGTCGGTGGTGACGCCCAGCTTGTCGAGCAGCCGCGAAATTTCCGCGGTCTCGATCAGGACGCCGATCGATCCGGTCAACGACGTCTGCCGAATCAGGATGCGGTCGGCCGCAAGCGCGATCAGGTACCCCGCCGAAGTGCCGAGCCCGCCGATCACGGCCACTACCGGTTTTTTCTGGCGGACGCGGCCGATCGCCTCGTAGAGCGTTTCGCCGCCATAGGTGGTGCCGCCGGGGCTGTCGATGAAGACGATCAGGGCCTGGGCCTTGTCGTTGTCGGCGACCGCATCGAGCGCTCGAACCGTGGCTTCGTCGCCGACGATGATCCCGACGATGTCGAGCGAGGCGACGTGGGCGCGCACGAACGGCCGCGCCAGGTCCTCGCCGACGACGAGGGCGGCGAGCGCCGCGACCGCGATCACGGCCAGCGTCCGCCACAAGGTGACGCGCCGCTTGAGCCGGCGGCGATCGAGGATGACGTCGGGATCGAGCGCCATGGGCCGGATCGTCTCAACCGGCGGTCGCCCGCCGAGTCGCTACTCTTTGTCTTTGTCGTCGTCCGCGGTCTTGGCGGCTTCGCGCGCCCGCTTGTCCATCGCCGCGCCGAGGATGTCGCCGAGGCTCGCGCCGCTATCGGTCGAGCCATACTGCTCCATCGCCGCTTTTTCGTCGGCGATCTCGCGCGCCTTGACCGACAGGGTGAGCCGGCGCGAGTCGCGCTCGACACTGGTCACCATGGCATCGACCTTGTCGCCGACCGCGAACCGGTCGGGGCGCTGCTCGGAGCGGTCGCGGGCCAAGTCGGCCCGGCGAATGAAGCCGTGGACGCCCTCGCCGATCGAAACGTCGATACCGTTCTCGCGCACCGCGCTGATCGTGCAGGTGACGGTATCGCCCTTCTTGAGCGTGGCGACCGCTTCGAACGGATCCGAATCGAGCTGCTTCACGCCCAGGCTGATGCGCTCCTTGGCGACGTCGATGTCGAGCACCTTGGCGCGGACGTTTTCGCCCTTCTTGTACTTTTGCACCGCTTGGTCGCCGGGTGCGTTCCAATCGAGGTCGGACAGGTGGACCATGCCGTCGATCTCGCCGGGCAGGCCGATGAACACGCCGAACTCGGTGATGCTCTTGACCTCGCCCTCGATCACGCTGCCCGGGGGGTACTTTTCGCGGAAACCCTCCCACGGATTTTCGGCAACCTGCTTCAGGCCCAAACTGACGCGGCGCTTGACCGGATCGACGTCGAGCACCATCACCTCGACTTCCTGGCTGGTCGAAACGATCTTGCCGGGATGGACGTTCTTCTTGGTCCAGCTCATTTCCGAGACGTGAACCAAACCCTCGACGCCGGGCTCGAGCTCGACGAAGGCGCCGTAGTCGGTGATGTTGGTGACGCGGCCGGTGAAACGGGTGCCGACCGGGTACTTGGCCTGCACGCCCTGCCACGGGTCTTCCTCGAGCTGCTTCATGCCCAGCGAAATGCGCTGGGTCTCGGGATTGACGCGGATGACTTGAACCTTGACGGTCTCGCCGATGCGCAGGACCTCGGACGGATGATTGATGCGACGCCAGGCGATGTCGGTGACGTGGAGCAAGCCGTCGATGCCGCCCAAGTCGACGAAGGCGCCATAGTCGGTGATGTTCTTGACCACGCCCTCGAGCACCTGGCCTTCGCGGAGCGACGCGACCAGGCCCGAGCGGACCTCGGCGCGGGTTTCTTCGAGCACCGCGCGGCGCGAGACGACGATGTTGCCGCGGCGGCGATCCATTTTGAGGATCTGGAACGGCTGCGGCGTGCCCATCAGCGGCCCGATGTCGCGGACCGGACGAATGTCGACTTGGCTGCCGGGTAGGAACGCGACCGCGCCCGACAGGTCGACGGTAAAGCCGCCTTTAACGCGGCCGAAGATCGTGCCTTGCACGCGCTCGTTGGCCTGGAACGCCTTTTCCAGCACCGTCCACGCTTCTTCGCGCCGCGCCTTTTCGCGCGACAGCACGGCGTCGCCGTGCACGTTCTCGATCCGCTCGAGGTAGACCTCGACGCGGTCGCCGACTTTCAGCTCTTGGGACGAACCGAACTCGCGCAGCGCCACCCGGCCTTCCGACTTGAGCCCGACGTCGATCAGGACGACATCGTTTTCGATCGCGACCACCCAACCGGGGATGACGGTGCCCTCGAGGCTGGTGCTGGCTCCGTACGACTCTTCGAGCAGAGCCGCGAAGTTCTCAGTGGTGGTCGTCTCGCCGGCGGCGGCGTTCGGTGTTGCCATAGTAGCTCCTGCTAATCGCGCGCCTATCGCCGCTCTCGTGCCACCGGGGTCGAACCGACCCGGGTGGGCGACAAATTCAACGTAGATGCGCGCTTATTATGCTTTTCGCGTGGGCGAAAGCGGTTTCTATAGACAGATTCGAGGTGTCAAGCAAGTGGGCGTCCGGGGCGGCGGTCAGGGGCGCCGCGCCGCGCGAGCTGTCGCGGGCATCGCGCCGGCGCATGTCCGCGATCACCGCGGCCCGGTCCGGGCGCTCGCCCCGCTCCGCGAGCTCGCGGTAACGCCGTTCGGCCCGCACGTCGAGGCTCGCGGTCACGAACAACTTCACCGCCGCCGCCGGGCAGACGACGGTGCCGATGTCGCGGCCGTCGAGCACGGCGCCGGCCGCGCCGCCGGGCGGGTGCAGGGCGAAGTCGCGCTGGAACGCGAGGAGCGCGGCGCGCACCGCGGGAATCGCGGCGACGTGGGAGGCGGCTTCGCCGACCGCCTCGTCGCGGAGGTCGCTGCGCTCGAGGTCGGCCGGCGCCAGCGTCGTGGCCGCGCGCGTCGCGGCGTCGGGGTCGGCGGGATCGCCGCCGGCGGCGAGGACACGGGCGCCGACCGCGCGATAGAGCAGCCCGGTTTCGAGGTAGGCAAAGCCGAAATGCGCGGCGAGGCGCCGGGCGAGCGTGCCTTTGCCGGCCGCCGCCGGCCCGTCGATGGCGACGATCATGCCGGGGCGTCGGACATGCCGGCGCCGAGCCGGTTCATGAGGTCGACAAAGCCGGGAAAGCTGGTGGCGATGGTGTCCGCGCCCGCGACCGCGACCGGCGCCCGCGCGCGCAGCCCCATCACCAGAAACGACATCGCGATGCGGTGGTCGAGGTCGGCATCGATCCGGGCGCCGCCTTGCGGCCGGCCGCGGCCGTGGACGGTCAAGCTGTCGCGCCCTTCCTCGACCACGACGCCGCAGGCCGCGAGCCCCCGCGCCATCGTGCCCAGGCGGTCGCTCTCCTTGACGCGGAGCTCGGCCACCCCGTGCATGCGGGTGGTGCCGGCGGCGAACGCGGCCGCGACCGCGAGCACGGGATACTCGTCGATCATGTCGGGCGCACGCTCGGGCGGGACGTCGACGCCCTCGAGCTCGCCACCGCGGATGCGGAGATCGGCGATCGGCTCGCCGTGAGCGTGGCCGGCGACCGGGGTCAGGGTCAGGTGGGCGCCCATGGCGGTCAAGACGTCGAACAGCGCCGCGCGCCGCGGATTGACGCCGATGCCCTGGATCAGGACGTCGCTCCCGGGCGTGATCGCGGCGGCGACCGCGACGAATGCGGCCGACGACGGGTCGCCCGGGACCACCACCGCGCTCGGGCTGAGCTCGGGCTGGCCGACCAGGGTCACGGCCTGGCCGTCGGAAGTCGCCACGGTGGCGACGGTCGCGCCGAACTGGCGCAGCAGGCGCTCGGTATGGTCGCGGGTCGGCTGCGCTTCGATCACCGTGGTTTCGCCCGGCGCCTGGAGCGCGGCCAGCAGGATCGCCGACTTCACCTGCGCCGAGGGTACCGGGGTGCGATAAACGAGCGGGACGAGGTCGGCGCTCCCGGTCAGTGCCAGTGGCAGGCGATCGCCGGAATGGCCGACGACGCGGGCGCCCATCGCCGTCAGCGGCTGGGTGACGCGGGCCATCGGCCGGCGCCGGAGCGAAGCGTCGCCGGTGAAGACGCTGGTGAACGGGTGCCCCGCGGCGAGTCCCATCAGCAGGCGGACGCCGGTTCCGGAGTTGCCGAGATCGAGCACGTCGCCAGGCTCGGCGAGCCCGCCGACCCCGCGGCCGAGGACGCGCCAGCCATCGGCGCCGGTGCGCGCGACCGTCGCGCCGTAAGCGCGCACCGCCGCCGCCGTCCGCATCACGTCATCGCCTTCGAGCAGCCCCGAAATCCGGGTCTCGCCGACCGCCAGCGCGCCCAGAATGAGCGCGCGGTGCGAAATCGACTTGTCGCCCGGAACGCGGCAAGCGCCGGCCAAGCGGTCAACGGGTGAAGAAACGATCGACGGCATGTGCGGAAAAACGCGGTCTCATAACATACTAGACCGTGCACGGGCTACCGGCGGCGGCCGTTATCCCTTTGACAGGGGCGGTCGGCCGTGGCAATGGGTTCACCGTTTTTCCGCGATCAAACGGGAGACCACGCGTGGCAAAGCCGGAATGGGGCGCCAAGCGCGAGTGCCGGAGTTGTGGCGCGCGCTTCTACGATCTCCATCGCGATCCGATCGTCTGCCCGAAGTGCGGGACGATTCACGCGATCGAGGTGCCGAAGCCGCGGGCGCAGGCGCCCAAGGAAGTGAAGGAGCCGGTGCGGCCGCCGCCGCCGATTGCCGCCGCCGCGCCCAAAGCCGCGGCGGCCGAGGGCGAGGAAGCGCTGGCCGCTGCCGACGACGAGGAAGAAGAGGAATTTATCGAGGATGCGGCCGAGCTCGCCGAGGAAGACGTGGCGCTCGAGATCGACGGCGAGATCGAGGACACCAAACGCGAGCCGACTTGATGGCGGGATCGGCGTCGGTTTGAATCGCCGGCGGCCGCGCGGTCTCAACCGCGGCCGATTCGGGATGCACGGGGCCATAGCTCAGTTGGGAGAGCGCGTGAATGGCATTCACGAGGTCAGGGGTTCGACTCCCCTTGGCTCCACCATCCCGACCCTGGCGCCCGCCTGGCCTATGCCGGCTTGCGCGTCGCCAGCACCACGCCGCCGGTGATGAACGCGAAGCCGACCAGGTGGAAGCGCTCGAGCGTCTCGCCCAGGATCGCCGCTGCCAGCGCCACCGTGATCACCGGCATCAGATAGTTGAACATGCCGGAACGGCTCGGGCCCAATACCCGGATGCCGACGGCGAGGAACCAGAGTGCCAACACCGACGCCAGCACCGCGAAATAAAGCACCGTGAAGACGGTGGCGGCATCGAAGCGGAGATGCGCGTCGAACACCCAGACCTCGACCGCATAGAGCGGGATCAGCACCGCCGCCGACGATAACGTCATCGATTGGAAGATGACGAGCGGGCTCACCGTGCGCGGCATCGAGCGCACCAGGATCGCGTAGGCCGCCCAGCTCGCGATTCCGATCTGAACCCACAAGTCGCCGATCGAGAACTCGAGCCGCGCCAGCGCCGCGATATCGCCGCGGACGACGATGGCGATGGTCCCGGCGAAGGCCGCGATCAGCCCGACCGCCTGCCGCGGCCCGATCCGCTCGCGAAGCCACACCACGGCGAGCAGCATGATCAGCGCCGGCTGGGTCGCGGTGATCAGCCCGGCGTTGACGGCGGTGGTGGTGTGGAGGCCCAGGAACACCGGTACCTGACCGAGCGCGGCCTGGGTCAGGCCGAGCCCGAGCACGATCTTCCAATGCGCGCGGAGCAGCGGCCACTCGCGCCGCCAGCGGCCGACGATGAACGGCATCAACACCAGGAACGCGACCACCGCGCGCCAGAACATCAGTCCGACCGGCGGCATGTCGACATGGACGAGGCGCCCGACCACGATGGCGCCGGCAAAGAAGGTCTGCCCGAGCGCTAGCAGAACGACTGCGACCCAGTCGGAAGGCGCGCCGCCGGTCGCATCCTTCATGGTACCTGGCCTGGGCTCGTCGACGCTCGGCGCGCGATCGCGCTCAGCCGCCGGTCACGCGCCCTGTCAAGTCGCGCAGACGCTTGGCGAGGAGCCGGATCAGCGCCCCAGTGACGACGTCGGCGCGGGCGAGAATTTTGTCGAACGTGGTCTTGGTCAGCAGGATGCACTCGCTGGTCTCTTCGGCGATTGCCGTCGCCGAGCGCGGGGCATCGTCGACCAACGCCATCTCGCCGACGAATTCGCCGCGCCCCAGTCGCGCGATCTCGATCTCGGCGCCGTCGCGGATCGCGGTGATCAGGATGCTGCCGGATTGGATGACGTGGGCTTTGTCGGCCGGCTCGCCCTCCTCGAACAGGATGTCGCCGGCATTGAACACGATCGGCTTGAGACGCGGCGTCCGTACCGCGCGCGCTTCGCGATGATCGTTGGCTGCGTCATCCTTGCGCGCCGTCATGGGCGGTTAGTCGTTACCGCCGCGCTCGGTCACTTTGCGCAGGCGCTTGGTCAGGAGCTTGACCAGTGCATAGGTGAGAAGGTCGGCTTTCGCCAAACTCGCCTCGATTTCCTGCTTGGAGATTTCGACGCACTTCGTTGCCTCGCCGGCGATCGCGGTCGCCGAGCGCGGCTCGTTGTCGACCAGCGCCATCTCGCCGACGAAGTCGCCGCGCTTCAGGGTATCGATCACGACCTCCTGGCCGCCGCGGCTCGCCGAGATCACCACCAACCCCGATTGGATCAGATAGGCGTGCTTGGGCAGATCGCCCTGTTCGAACAGGACGTCGCCTTTCTTGAACGCGATTGTTTTCAGATGATCAAGTCCGGTCACGGCTTCCTCGCCGGTGGAATTGGCCGCAGGATAGCGGCTCGCCCGACGAGGGTCCACTGAGGGGCGATGCCCGTCGGGCGCGGGAAAGTCCGCATACAGGGAAACGGCCATGAATCCGACCATCGCCAAGTTCGGCTATCCGACGACGCTGCTCGCCGCCTACGACCACTGGGTCGTGCTGCTGCGCCCGGCTCAAGTGACCCTGGGCTCGCTCGTGCTCGCGCACGCGGCGGGGGCGACGCGGATGGCCGCGGTCCCGGCGGCCGCGTTCGCCGAGCTCGCGGCCGTGACCGGCGCGATCGAACGCACGCTCGCGGACGCGTTGGCGTTCGACAAGATCAACTACCTTTGCCTGATGATGGTCGACCGCGAAGTCCATTTTCACGTCTTTCCGCGCTATGCCGCGGACCGCGCGGTCGGCGGCCGAAGCTATCCGGACCGGTTCTGGCCGAAGGCACCCGACGTGACGCAGCCGCCGCTCGATCTCGACCCGGTGACGTTCGCAGCGCTCTACGCCGATCTCAAGCGGCGGTGGCCGGCACGCTGAGCCGGTCGCCGTTCGGCAGCGCGAACAGCTCCTGCGGCTCGCGGATGCCGCGCAGTGCATGAAAGCCGAGCGATTCGAGCGCCTGCGGCAGCACCGCGGCGAAGCTCGCCGAGGCCAGCATCTGCCGCTCGATCACGCGGCATTGGCTCTCGATGCGGGCGGCGTGGTTGACGGCCGGACCGATCACGGTGAAGTCGAGACGGTCGGGGGCGCCGATGTTGCCGTACGAAACCTCGCCCAGGTGAAAGGCGCCGCCGAACTGGATCGGCGGCGCTCCGCGCGCGCGGCGCTGGCCGTTGATCGCGTGGGTGGCGCTGGTCGCCTCGCGATAGGCGGCGATCGCGGCGGCGGCGGCTTCGGCTTCCGAGCCGAGCGCCTTGATCGGAAAGATCGCGAGCAGCGAGTCGCCCATGAACTTCAAGACTTCGCCGCCATGGCGCTCGATCGCGCCGACCGCGACCTCGAAGTGATCATTCAAGAACTCGATCACCTGCTCGGTCGGCAGGCGGTCGGCGAGCGCGGTGAAGCCGCGCAGGTCGCTGTACCAGATTGCGGCGTCGATCGACTCGCGGCTGCCGCGCGTGATCATGCCCGACAAGATGGGCGGGCCGGTTTGGCGACCGACATAGGTTTCGAGCACGTTCTGCGCGATGCGCCGGACCGAGAGGATTTCGATCACGTGCGCGAGCGCCGGCATCAGCGCCGCGATCCGCTCGAGATGGGCGTCGGTGAAGCCGTCCGCGGCCGTGGTCGCCCATGACACCGCGTAGCGGGCGCCGTCGCTGAACGTCATCGGTAGCGCCAGGTAGTCGGTAACGCCCTCTTTGTCGAGGTCATCGAGCACTGGAAAGTCGCGCGGGCATGCCGGGTCGGCGAGGCGGCGCCGGATGCCGGGATCGCCGTCGGCGATCCGCTTGATCGGGCTGCGGTTGTAGGCTTCGGAGCGCACCATCGAATTGGTGCGCGGCACGGTCTCGACCTCGACCGCGCCGGCGCGCCAGATGTAGATCGCGGCGGCGATGGTCGGATGAAGCGTGCGCAAGACGACGCTGGTGCGATGGAGCGGCACCCCGGCCGCGGCCAGGCGGCACGACAGCTCGCAGACGACGGTCCCGACATCGGGGAGGCGATTGGCCTCTAGCTGGAGCCAGGTCAGGACCGTGCAGTTGCAGAGCGCGGCCGGCAGGGCGGTGCTGGCCTGGGCGGCGGGCGCCAGCGGGCTGATCTCGTTCATGACACCTCCTTGCGCATCGTGCCGAGCGGGAGCTCGCGGACGCGCGCGATCTCACCGGTCCGGAACCGTTCCGGTCGCGCCAGATAGTCAAGCAGCATGTCGGTCGAATCGGCGCCCCAAAACTGCTCGCCGTCGACGGCGAAGGTGGGGACGCCGAACAGACCGCGCGCCACCGCTTCCTCGGTGTTGGCGCGTAGCCTGGCCTTCACCGCCGGTGCGGCAATCGCTGCGGCCGGATCGGCTAGCCCCAACCGGCGGCCGAGTTCGGCCACACCGGCCGCATCCTCGACGCTGCGGCCTTCGCGCCAGATGAAGCGGAAGATGGTCTGGATCGCGTCCATGCGGCAGTCGCAGGCGATCGCGAGCCGGAGCGCGTTCAACGGGTTGAACGGATGGGCCGGCGGCATCGTGAGCGGGATGCCGAGCCGCTGACCCAGCCACGCCCACTGCGTGTAGGTGAACCGGCGCTTGCCCGGAATCTCGCCCGGTCCCTTGTGGCCGTGGTGCTTGAGGAGCCCCGCGAACAGGATCGGACGGAACGTGACCGACGTTCCGGCCGGCAGACGGTCGAGCATCTCGAACTGAAGGTAGGCGTAGCCCGAGATGAAATCGAAGTACCAGTCGAGCTGCTGCATGGTGAAACGGCTTGCCTCCGCCGCGCCGGGACGCCCTTATTATCTAGGGTTCCGGCCCTCCCGTCGCCACCGTCTTGGCTGCTGCGGCCATCGCGCCAGCTCACACGGTTTCACGTTCGTGTGGCCTGGGGCTTTTCGCCTAGGCCGGCGGCAATCCCTTGGCCTAAGGTCGCGGACATGGCTGGGGCTCGCCGGATCGCCCACACCTTGCTCGCCGCTGCCGCGATCTTCGCGGCGGTGGTGGGCGGCCGTGCCGAAGGCGCCGAGATCGAAGCCGCGACGCTCGGGCGCATGGTCCGCGACGCGCTCTACGACGGCGACCTGGCGCGGCGCAAAGCGGTCGCGGCGGCGCTGGCCGAGCGCGCCAACCTCGACGTCGTGCCCGCGTTCGTCGAGGGACTCCGCTATTTCCAGGACCACGACCGCGTTTTCGTCGGGCTGCTCCAACGCCTGACCGGAGCGGCGATCGAGAACGACTGGTACGCGTGGATGGAATGGCTCGAGAGTCGCCCCGACATCGTCGCGTTTCCAGGCTACGACGCCTTCAAAGGCGACTTCATGGCGCTGATCGACGACGAATTCCGCTCGTTCTTCTACGCCGGTGTCAAGCGCGCGATTCGGCTCGAAGAGATCAACTGGGCTGGCTTCAACAAGGATCGCATTCCGGCGTTGGTCGATCCCGAGTACGACCTCGCCGACGCCGCCTACTACCTCAACCCCGGCGACATCGTGTTCGGGATCGAGATCGACGGCGACGCGCGCGCTTACCCCAAGCGCATCATGGATTGGCACGAAATCGTCAATGACACCGTGGGCGGCGTGCCGGTGACGCTCGCGTATTGCGCGCTCTCGAACGCCGCCCTGCTCTACGACGCGGTGCCCCCGGGACGCCGGCAGCGTCTGACCTTCGGCAACTCGGGCTTCGCCCATCATTCGAACAAGCTTATGTTCGACGCCGAGACCGACACACTCTGGCATCAGGCGACCGGCCGCCCGGTGGTGGGCGAACTCACCGGCAGCGCGCCGCTCGCGATGCGGCCGCTCACCGTGACGACCTGGCGGGCGTGGCGGTCGCTCCATCCCGATTCCAAGGTGCTCACCCTCTACACCGGCTACGACCGCGACTATCGGCCGAACGCGGCTTATGTCGTGTACGCGACCGAGGCCAACCCGATGTTCCCGGCGTTTCTCGCCGACCGCCGGCTCGCGCCGAAGGATGTGGTCTATGTTCTCGACGAAGCCGGGGCCGAGAAAGCGTGGCCGATCGCGGCCTTTGCCGGCGCCGGCATCGTCCACGATCGCGTCGGCGAGCGCGCCGTCGTCGTGATCGGCGAAACGGCCAGCGCGACGGTGCGGGCTTATGCGAGCGGCGGGCGCCGCTTCGCGCCCGGCAACGGAACCTCGCTCACGAGCGAAGGCCAAGTCTGGCGTCTCACCGAAACAGCGCTGGTCGGACCGGACGGCGCGCGGCTCCCGCGCCTGAACGGCCACATCACCTACTGGTTCGCGTGGGCTGCGTTCAAACCCAACCGGCCGCTCTATCGAGGTTAGCCATGCGCCTGCTCCGTCTGTTCGCGGTGGTGTTCGTCGTTTGCGTCGGTGCCGTTTTGTTCGCCCGCGCGCAGACCGCGCCGCCCGAAGACGAAGTGATCGAGAAGTTTGTCCACGTCGCGCTTTATTCCGACGACATCGAGAGTAGGCGCCGCATCCTCGACGTGCTGCAAAAACGCGGCAAGACCGACGTAGTCGCGGCGCTGATCGACGCGATCCGCTTCATCGATGACGAGGAGGACCTGATCGCGGCGACGCTCAAAGCACTGACCGGTCAGGCGTTCGGCGACGACTGGTTCAAGTGGATGGAGTGGCAGGAAGCGCACCCGAGGTGCGGCCGTTCGCCGGCTATGACGGGCTCAAGGCCGACATCATGGCGGCGATCGACCCCGAATTTCGCGTCTTTCTCAGCCGCGGCGTCAAGCACGAGATCCGGCTCGAGGAGATCGCCTGGGGCGGCGTCGTCAAGGACGGCATCCCCTCGCTCGACGATCCCAAGCTGATCGCCGCCGCCGAGGCGAGCTATCTCCTCCCCGACGATCTCGTGTTCGGAGTCGAGATCAACGGCGACGCGCGCGCCTATCCGCTCCGCATCTTGAACTGGCACGAGATGTTCAACGACACCATCGGCGGGGTTCCGCTCGCGCTCGCCTATTGCACGCTGTGCGGCTCCGGCATCCTGTTCGAGACCGCGGTCGCCGGCCGCGCCAAGCCGTTCGTGTTCGGCTCGTCCGGGTTTCTCTATCGCTCGAACAAGCTCATGTACGATAACGAGACCCACTCGCTGTGGAACCAGTTCACCGGCCGCCCGGTGGTCGGGCCGCTCACCGGTTCGGGTGTCGAGCTCAAGATCCGGCCGGTGACGATCACCAGTTGGGAGGAATGGCGCAAGCGCCACCCGACGACACGGGTCCTCTCGCTCGAGACCGGCCACCGCCGCGACTACGGTTCGGGCGTCGCCTACCGCACTTATTTCGCGAGCCCGAACCTGATGTTTCCGGCGGTCGTCGAGGACAAGCGGCTCAAGCCCAAGGACCACGTCTTCGTGCTCCGTGCCGGGAACGACGAGAAAGCCTACGCGGTCGCCGCCTTCGCCGGTGGCAAGGTCGTCAACGACCGGATCGGCGCGCTCGATGTCGTGCTGGTCGGGGAAGCGGCGACCCGCACGGTGCGCGCCTATCGCGCCGGCGGCCGGTCGTTCAGCGCCGCGGACGCGAGTTTGGCGACGCTCGCCGCCGCCGCCGGCTCGACGTGGCAGGTGAGCGAAAGCGGGCTCGTGGGTCCCGGCGGGGCAACGCTCGAACGGCTTCCCGGCCACATCGCCTATTGGTTCGCGTGGGCCGGCTACAAGAAAGGAAAGCCGCTTTACGGCGAGTGACGCTCGGGCGTGGTCGCCCCTTCGGCCGGCGGTCTGTCGAGCTCGAACACGCCCGGCGCCGACCCCGGGGTTGCGGTCTGCACCGCCTGGCGCGGGCGCTGGCGCATGCGGTAGAGGGTGAACGCGGCGAAGCCCGCGTGAAACGCGGTCGTGAATAAGAACATCGTTTCGGCGCCGAAGCGCTCCATCAAGTCGGCCGCGACCACCGGCCCGATCACCGCGGCGACGCCGTAGGTGAGCAGGAGACCGCTCGAGATCTCGACGAAGGCGCCGGACGGGGCGCGGTCGTAGGCGTGCGCCGCCGAGACCGACCATAGCGGCAACGAGAAGAACGCGAACAGCGCAACCAGCGGGATGCGGAGCTCGGGCGCGAAGCGGGTGGCCGCGACCAGCCCGATCGCGGCGAGCGCCGCGCCGGTGCTGATGGTCAGGATCACCAGGCGGCGATCGATGCGGTCGGAGACGCGCCCGATCGGCCACAACGCGACGGCGCCGGCGAACGACGACGCCATCATGAAGAACGCGACCCCGTCGACCGAGAACCCGGTCTCGGCCGCGTAAACCGGCCCCAACGCCCAGAACGTCGCATTGGCGAAGCCGACCACGGTGCAGCCGATGAAGCCGACCGGCGAGGTGCGATAGACACGCGCCAGATTGACCCGCCGCGTCGCCACCGGGGTCGGCGAGGGCGCGGTCGAGGAGGCGATCGGCACCAACGCCAGCGAGAGCAGGATCGCCACCAGGCAGAACAACGGGAAGCCGTGCGGGTCATAGAGCGTCATCATCGCCTGCCCGGCGCCGATCGACGCGATGTTGATGAAGGCGTAGACCGAACCGATGCGACCGCGCGTCTCGTTGACGGCGTGCTCGTTCAACCAACTCTCGATCACGACGTAGATCAGGGCGAACGCGATGCCGGCGACGACGCGGATCGCCCACCAGGCGACGATGTCGACCGCGAGCGCGTGGATCAGCGCGACCGCCGAGGCGACGGCGGCACTGGTGGCGAAGGCGCGGATGTGGCCGACGCGGCCGACCATGGCGGGGCCGAACCAGCAACCGACGACGAAGCCCATGTAGTAAATGCCGCCGAGGACGCCGATCGAGAGGGTCGAGAATTGCTCGATGTGGGCTCGCACCGGTAGCAGCGTGCTCAGGAGCCCGCTGCCCGAGACCAGGATCGCGACTGCCAGCAGGAGCGCCGCGATCGGGCGGAACGATGGACGCATCGATAGGAAACGACGCGGGCTGTCGGTGCTAGAACTCGGCGCGAATCTCGCGCTCGACCGCGCGCTGGCGCTCGACTGGGTGCATGTCGTCCTTGGCGACGATCATCTCGGCGACGCGCCGGCCGAACAGCGTCAGGACGTCGGCGTCGTCGCGATCGTTGCGCTTGGGATAGCAATGCACGATCTGGTGGTTGTAGGTCGGGCACACGCCGTGGCGGTTGAGGGTCGGGCGCTTGAACGGCTTGCCCTCCTGCACGGCGCGGATGCCGGCGCGCAGAAAACGGCGCGTCATCAAGACGCCCTTGTCGGTGGTCCCGAGGTTTTCGGCGGCATGGCGAGCGACGCCGCCTTGGCCGACTTGGGCTTCGAAATCGCCGGGCTCCCGCTGTCGCTCGTGGTAGGGGCGGGCCGGGGTCTGACCGGCGAAATCGACCTTGTGGAGACCGATCTCATCGGGCTTGCCCTTGCGCTCGGGGTCGATCAGCGAGTTGAACAGGCGGACACCGATCGTGATGTTGCTGTCGTCGTCGACCGGTACTACCCAGCGCGTCACCCACGAGCACACCGCGTAATGGATGTCGTGGCCGTCGACGAAGGACGAGCCGAACTGCGCCGAGTTGGGCGCGATCACGTCGCTGCCGCGAATCCACAGGTTGTCGCCGATCCGCCGCGTCGCCGACGAGATCATGCCGAGCGGGGTTTCGGTGTATTGGCAGACCGCGAGCTCGCCGAACGCCGGGGTGAATTGAACGCCGCTCGAAATCGTGTGTAGGAACGAAGCGTGGACCGGATCGGCGCCGTTCTCGTGGCTCTGCAACCAGTTGCACGGGAAGGCGAGCGAATAGGCGTGGTACTCGTTATCGGCCGGGAATTCGAGCGAATCGTAGCGCGGGAAATCCGGCTCCTGGTCGGGCGGGCCCATGTAGGCGAACACGAGCCCGCAATATTCGCGTGCCGGATAGGCGCCCTGAAACACCGTTTCGCGGAGCCGGCTGTGCGGCGGTTCGCCCGGCGTTTCGAGACAGGTGCCGTCGATATCCCAGGCCCAGCCGTGGTAACAGCACCGTAGGCCGCGCGCGAGCGGGATGCCGTATTCGAGCGACGTGCCGCGGTGCGCGCAGTGCGCGTGCAACAGGCCCAGGCGTTTCGAACGGTCGCGGAAAAGGACGAGGTCTTCGCCCATGATCCGGATCTTGAGCGGCACGTCCTTGACTTGCGACACCAGGGCGACCGGTTGCCAAAAGCGGCGGAGGTATTCCCCGCACGGCGTACCGCGGCCTGTATGGGTGAGCTCGGCGTCCTCGAGCGGACGAATCGCGTTGTGGTACCCACCATAGGTGCGCCGCCACGGCTCGCGCTGTTCCTGGTTCATTGCGCCTCTCCCGCTCGGGGCGACTCTAGCGCTCCGGCGCTGCGGTCGTCACCCCTTGAAGCGCGGCTCGATCTGGCCGCGCACGCCGACGTCGATCGCGAACAAGGCCCCGGCGAGCGGCTGCTTGCTCTTGAGCTCGTCAGGAAGCGGGTAAGTCGCGGTCGTGACGAACAACGTATCGAGGTTGGGCCCGCCGAACGTGACGGCCGTGGGGCGTTGCGCCGGAACGCCGATGACGCGATCGACGGTGCCGTCGGGCGCGATCCGCATCACGCGCCAGCCCTGGATGTAGGCGATCCAGTAGTAGCCATGGACGTCGACCGCGGCGCCGTCGGGGCGGCCTTCGAGCATGTCGTTCCGGTAGAACACACGTGTGTTGGCGAACGTACCGCGCGCCGGATCGAAATCGGCCGCCCACACTTTGTCCTGGCGCGAATCCGAGCGGTACATGGTCCGGCCGTCGGGCGAATAAGCCATGCCGTTCGGGCAGATGAGATCGGCGACCACTTCGTGGACGCGGCCGTCGGGGTCGAGGCGGAACAGCTTGCCGACCGGCCGGTCGAGAGTCTCGATCATCGAGCCGGCCCAGAACCGGCCGCCCGGGTCGACGCGGCCGTCGTTCATGCGCAGGTTCGGGTCGGCGAGGAGTTGCGGGCCGAACCGATCGAAGCGACTGCGCTCGAGGTCGATGAAAGCGAAGCCGGTGCGGGTGCCGGCGACCAGACCGCCGCCGGCGCGAAAGCCGAAGCAGCCGATCGACTCGGGCATAGGCCAAGTCTGGACCCGGCCCGAGCGCGGCTCGTAGGCGCGGATCGCCGGCAGGTAAATGTCGGTCCAGTACAATCGCTGATCGGCTTCGTTCCAGCGCGGGCTCTCGCCGACGATGTCGGGCCCGCGATGGATGACGGTCACGTCGCTCATGAGTCCCTCAGCGCCGTCGATCTTAATCGAACGTCGCGATGCGGCAACGATGGCAACGCTTGCGCTAGGCGATGGGTAACGCTTGCGCTGGGCCGCATAGCTCCGCATTCTAGGGCGCGGCGCGGTCGCGCCGGCGCTCGATCCATTCGCGTACAAGGAGGCAACCATGCGCGGCATCATGCAGGAGATTCGCGTCCCCGGGCTCTACGAGCCGATGAGCCACTACACCGACGCCAATCGCTGCGGCGACTTTGTGTTTCTCTCGGGCAAGCCGCCGTTCGACAAGAACGGCAACGTCGTCTGCCGCGGCGACGTCGTCGGCCAGGCGCGCCAAGTGCTCGACAACATCAAGCGGACGCTCAATGCGGCCGGCATGACGATGCAGGACGTCTGCACCGTCACCGTCTACATGATCGATGTCCGCGACCGTCCGAAGATCAACCCGATGCGGAAGAAATACTTCGGCAAACACCGCCCGGCGAGCACGCTGGTCGGCGTCACCGAGCTCGCGGTGCCGGGCATGCTGGTCGAAATCCAGGCAATCGCTTACAAGCCCGGCAGCGGGGAGGCCGCGCACAAGAAGAAAAACAAGCGGCGCTGACGCCGGCTGCGGCCGCGCCTAGACGACGACGTCGGCGTAGATCGGAACGAATTTGCCGCCCTCGATGTATTGCAGGAACTTGGGCGCGAGGCGTTCGACCATCCGTTTCCGAAGCTGGCGGTGCTCGGCCTTGTCGTTCCACTCGGCGATCAAGTAGAAGTGATCGGGGTCGGTTTCGTCGCGGCACAAGACGCCGTCTTTGATCTGGGCCTTCGACTCGTGCATGAAGTTTTCGCCCGAATGATCGAACGCCTCGAACGCGGCGATGAAGTCGTCGCCGGTGCCCGGCTTGACGCGAAAGTCGTAGATATGGAGGAAGTTGCCTTTGTTTGCGAGCGGCTCGTTGGCCATGACCGAGGCTCCCATGCGGTGGCGGCGTCGGCCCGAAGCTAACAAAAGGGCGGCCACCTCTCAACGGCGGGCGATGCGGCGATGAGCGCGGTCGCGGTCGACGCCGACGCCATCCCCGACCTGGGCGTCGCCGTGATCGTGCATGGCGAGGATCGGATCGCGGTGTTCCGCGCCGGCGAGGCGTACTATGCGATCGACGACGTCTGTCCGCATGCCGGCGGCTCGTTCGCGCAAGGGCCGTTCGACGGCCGCATCGCCAGCTGTCCGCTCCACCGCTTTCAGGTCGACGTGACCACCGGCCGCTCGACCACCAACGCCTTCCTCCGCGTTCGCACCTTCCGCGTCGAACGCGACGGCGCCTCGCTGCGCATCCTGGTCTAGGCGCGGCGGCGTTTGCCGGCCGGCGCCGGCGGTGTTAGCCTTTTCCAACGCTGCAGCCGGAGGAAACCATGGCGCTCGCGACTGAATTCGAATCGACCGAAGCCTTCGTTCAAAGCCTCGAAGCCGACATCAAGAAGCCCGGCCGCTGGCTCGCTGACCATCCGCTGATCAAGAAGCTTGAGCGCCACGAGCTCACCCAGGCCCAGATCGCCGGCCTGATGGGCCAGGTCTATCGCCAGACCTGCGAGGTGGTGCGGTGGTTGGGCGCGATCTACGCCAAATGCGACGACATGAAGATCCGCCGCGAGATCTTCAACAATCTGGTCGAGGAGGAGCTCGGCGGCTTCAGCAACACCGACGCCCACTTCCATCTCGCCGCCCGCGTCGCGGTAGCGGCCGGCGCCGAGCGCGAGGCGCTCGACCGCGTGCCGTTGCTGCCGCAGACCAAGGCCTTGATCGACTACGGCGACGAGATTTGCTACCGCGACCCGGCCTGGATCAAGCCGTTCGGCGCCTTCTTCGGCTTCGAATACCAGTCGCCCAAGGCCTACGGCCCGATCGCCAAGGCGCTGGCGAAAAGCTACGGCATGAAGGACGAGGAAGTCCTGTTCTTCTCGGTCCACGTCACCGCCGACGAGGACCACGGCGATGCGATCGTCCGCGTGTTCGATCGCTACGCGCGCGACGCAAAAACCCGCGCCATTCTGCGCGAGTGCTCGAACAAGTACGCCGAGCTCTACTACGGCATGCTCTCGACCTACGAGGCGTTCCACTGAACGCGGCGGTGCGGCGCTTCTTCGCGCTGCTGGCGCTCGGTCTTGCGCTCGCGGCGGCGCCGCCGCCCGCCGCCGCCGACGGCGCCAGCGAACTCGGACTCGATGCCGTCGATCGCCGCGCCATCCAGGCGGTGATCGCCGCGCAGATGGAGGCCTTCAAGAAGGACGATAGCGAGACCGCGTTTGGCTTCGCGTCGCCCACGATCCGCACCATGTTCGGCTCCGCCGCCAATTTCATGAACATGGTGATGACCGGCTATCACCCGGTTTACCGCCCGAAGACGGTGTCGTTCGGTGAAATCGTCAACGTGCGGGGCGAGCCGGTGCAGAAAGTGTTCGTCCTGGGCGAAAACGGCGTCGATCTGGTCGCCGCCTACGTCATGCAGCGCCAGCCCGACAACGCGTGGAAGATCAACGGCGTCTATCTGTTTCAGGACGACACCAAGGGCACGTGACCGCCTAAGCGCGGAGCTTCTTCCAATCGTACGCGCGCTCGAACGCGGCGCTGGCGCGGTAAAGCGTCGCCTCGTCCCAGTAGCGCCCGACCAGCATCATCCCGATTGGCAGGCCGTCGACCATGCCGCATGGCACCGAGAGTGCGGGATGGCCGGTGACGTTGAAGACGCAGGCGTTGACGATGTTGCCTAACCCCGGCGCCATCATGTCGAGGCGCGAGCCGCCGGGTCTGGGGAGCTCGCGCGGCTTGACCGGCACCGTCGGCATGACGAGGACATCGTAGTCGGCGAGGACGGCGTCGTAAGCGGCGCGGAGCTTGCGGGCCAAATTCTGCGCCTTGGCGTAATAGGTGCCGCGGTAGCGGGTGTGGACGTAGTGGCCCATCAGCAGGCCGAGCTTGATCGCGTCGGGGAGTTCGTGGCTGCGCCGCCGCCACTCGGCGTGCCACTCGATCAGGCTGAGGACGTAGAGTCCTTTCCAATTGGTGCCGTAACCGTTCCCTTTCATCATCATCTCGACGGTGCCGTCGACGCCGAGCGGCATCCAGATGTGGTAGCCGAGCGTGTGCATCGGCGCCGACACCTCCGCCACCGTAGCGCCGAGTTGCTCGAACCGGAGCGCTGCCTTCCGCACGGTGCGATCGACCGCGGCTGCGGAATGGACGGTGCCGAAACCCTCGCGCACGATCCCGATCTTGAGGCCCTTGGCGCCTTTTCCCAACGCCCGCGTGTAGCGGCTGGTCTTGACCGCGTATTGACGCGGATCGAGACCGTCCTCGCCCGCCAGCACTTCGAGCAGCAAGGCATTGTCGGCGGTGGTCCGCGTCATCGGACCGACGTGATCCAACGTGATGTCGACCGGAAAGACGCCGGTGTAGGGAACGAGCCCCCACGTCCCTTTCATGCCATAGAGGCCGCAGAACGAAGCCGGGTTGCGGATCGAACCGGCTTGGTCGCCGCCGATCGCCATGTCGACCTCGCCGGCGGCGACCGCCGCAGCCGAGCCCGATGACGAGCCGCCGGCGGTGACCCCGCGCCGGTAGGGGTTGTGGGTGGCGCCGGTCTGGTTCAAGTGGCTCGAGCCCGAAAAGCAGAAATACTCGCAGTGGGTTTTGCCGGCGATCTCGCCGCCGGCATCGAGAATGCGGCCGACGATGGTGGCGTCGATGTCGGGAACATAACCCTCCATGGTCGAGGCGCCGGTCAGCATCGGAACCCCGGCGACGCAGACATTGTCCTTGACGGCGACGCGCCGGCCCTTGAGCGGGCCGCTGCGGGCGCCTTTGATCGCGGTCTTGTAGTACCAAGCGTGGTGCGGATCCTCGTCCGGTCCCGGCATGTAGCCGGGCGTCCGGGGATACTTCACCGCCGGCGTGCAGTCGGGTTCGGCGTCGAGCGGCCCATAAGCGGCGGGGATGCCGCCGGCCAGGAGATCGCCGAAGAACGCGACATCGTCCGCGCTGAGCGCGAGCCCCAGTTCGGCGGCGAGCGTTTTCACGTCCGCGTGCGTCGGCGCCGTGATCTTCATCCGTGTCTCCTCCCGTGTTGGTCCGCCGCGCCGGTCGATGAAACCGGCAGGTCAGCCAAAAGTTTGTTGCATTTCTCGGCGTTTGCCCTAAAAAAATCGCGACGGTGGTTGCCTCGTTCTGGGGGTGAAGGAAGAAAATGTCCAGGCCGGTCCGCGCCAAGAAGATGGCGCTCGCCGAGGTTCCCGCGATCGACCCGATCACCAACCGCTCCGTCGATCCCCGCACCAACAGCCCCTACTACGTCGAGCGCGATGGCCTGCGTTATGCGGGCATGCACGTCCTGCTCGACATCTGGGGCGCCAAGCACTTGGACGACGTGAAGAGCGTCGATGCGATCCTGCGCGAGGCGGTGGCGGCGGCCGGGGCGACGCTGCTGCGCATGGACCTGCATTCGTTTGGTCCCGGCCAGGGCGTCACCGGCGTCGCCGTGCTCGCCGAATCGCACATCTCGATCCACACCTGGCCCGAAACCGGCTTCGCGGCGATCGATATCTTCATGTGCGGCAAGTGCGATCCCTATAAGTCGGTCGCCGTGTTCAAGGAGCGTTTCCGCCCGACGAGCGCTCAGCTCAATGAGCATCGCCGGGGCGCCATCTTGTGAGGCGCTTTCAGGAACGGCTCTACCCCGACGTCGGCCAGTTCTTCGACGTCGAACGGACTCTCCATCGCGGCCGCAGCCGGTTCCAGCGGATCGAGGTCCTGCAGACTGCGCGCGTCGGCCGCGCCCTGGTTCTCGACGGCATCGTGCAAGCGACCGAAGCCGACGAGTTCGTCTACCACGAGATGCTGACGCATGTGCCGATCTTGGCGCACGGCGCGGTCGAGACCGTCTTGATCGTCGGCGGCGGCGACGGCGGCATCCTCGAAGAGGTTCTGAAGCATAGGAGCGTCAAGAAAGCGGTGATGGTCGAAATCGATCGTGCTGTGGTCGAGGTGAGCCGCCGCTATCTCGGCGCGATCTGCGGGCGGGCGTTCGCCGACCGCCGCACCGAACTCGTGATCGGCGATGGCGCCGCCTACGTCCGCGAGACCGACCAACGGTTCGACTTGATCGTCCTCGATCGTCCCGATCCGGTCGGTCCGGCCGCGGTGCTGTTCGCGCGCGCCTTCTATCGCGCGTGCCGCGCGCGCCTGCGCCCGGGCGGCATCCTGACCGCTCAGAACGGCGTGCCGATCTTTCAGGCCGACGAGATCAAGGCGGCGTGCCGCTTGCTCAAGTCGGTGTTTCCGGCGCGCGGCTGCTACGTCGCCGCCGTTCCCACCTACTATGGCGGGTTCATGGCGCTGACTTGGGCGAGCGATCGCGACATCGCCGCGGTGAGCGGTGCGACGCTCGAGCGGCGCTACCGCGCGAGCCGGATCGCGACCCGCTACTACAACCCCGCTCTCCACGGCGCGGCGTTCAAGCTCCCGACCTACATCCGCGATCTGGTCGAGCCTGGCTGATCGGCACCGCGGTGGCTGCGGCGGGCGTTGCCTAGCCGGGATGCCGCGCCGCGAGCCCGAGCAGCGCACGCCGCCTGAGCCACTGGCTCGGCCGATAGCGGTCGTCGCCGGTGATCGCCTGCAGGCGCTCGAGGATCGCGAGCACGGTCTTCGGTCCCATCGCGTCGGCGATTTCGAGCGGCCCCAACGGATAATTGAGCCCGAGGCGCATCGCGAGGTCGATATCGGCCGGGGCGGCGATCCCGATTTGCGCCATCTCGCAGCCCAGATTGGCGACGGCGGCGCGGATGCGCTGGGCAACGAACCCGGGCGAATCGGCGATCGCCGTCACCGCGGCCCCGGTCGTGGCGATTCGGGCGATGACGCGGTCGCGAAGCCCGAGGTCTGCGCCTGGGGCGGTCATGACCGTCACGCGCTTGCGGACGTCGCCGCCCGCCAAGTCGATCGCGATCAAGCGGCGGTAGTCGGCGCCGGTACGGGCGGCGACCGCGGTGCAGTCCTCGCCGATCGGCGCGGCGACGATCGGATCCTGGCTGTTGTCGCCCTGAGCGATCTCGACGCCGCTTCGCTGCAGGAACGCGACCAACGGGAAATGGGGTTCGGCGAGCGCGACCCGCTCGATCGGCCGCGCCTCGGTGGCGGCGTCGGCGCCGGCGTCCAGCTTGTTGCCGTTCTCGTCGTAGCGGTAATAGCCCGACTTGGTCTTGCGCCCGAACCGCCCGGACGCGAGCAGGCTCTCGTGCAGCGGCGACGTCGCGAGCCGGCGGTCCTGGAAGTAGCCGTTGTAGATGATGGTCGAGGCCGGAAAGTTGACGTCGATGCCGGTCAGATCCATGAGCTCGAACGGCCCCATGCGGAAGCCCCCGGCGTCGCGCATGATGGCGTCGACCTGGGCCGGGGTCGCGATCCGCTCGTGCACGATGCGCAAGCCTTCGGTGTAGAACGCGCGCCCGCCGAGGTTCACGAGGAATCCGGGGCCGTCCTGCACCACCACCGGCGTCCGTGTCATCCGCTCGCCCACGGTCACCAACGCGCGCGTGACGGCCGGGTCGGTATCGGGCGCGGCCACCACCTCGACCAGCTTCATGAGCGGCACCGGGTTGAAGAAATGGAGCCCCGCGACCCGGCTCTTGTTGCGGCAGGCGGCGGCGATTGCCGCGATCCGGATCGATGAGGTGTTGGAGGCGAGAATGGCGTCGTCGGTGACGATGCCTTCGAGCTCGCGGAGTAGTGCCCGCTTGACCTCGAGATTCTCGACGATCGCCTCGATCACGACGTGGCAGCCGGCGAGATCGGCGAGGGTCGCGGCGACCGTGAGCCGGCTCTTGGCGGCGTCGGCGTCGGCTGCGCTCAAGCTGTTCTTCTCGACTTGGCGGTCGAGCATCTTGGCGATGAACGCGCGCGCTTCCTCGGCGGCGCCGGCCTTGGTGTCGAACATGACCGTCGCGAGCCCGCCGGCGGCCGCGACCTGGGCGATGCCGCGTCCCATGGCCCCGACCCCGATCACGCCGATCTTGAGATCGCTTCGGTTCGCCTCGATCGCCATCGCCGATTCCCTTCCGGTTACGGGTTGCGGGCGCCATCTTGGCGAGAAGTCTCTGGTCCGCAAGGGAAATTAGCGCCGGCCCGGGAGGCGCCCCTTGAAAATTCGGGATTTCCGCCCATATTTGAGGCCGTGGCGGCGCCGTCAGGGCCGTCGCATGACCTGTGTCGCGGGCGCCCGATGGGCCCGTGCCCGAGCCTCGCTCGAGAGAGGAGAGCCAGATGTCGCGTCTATCCTACTTCAACAGCCCCTTCCTGCTCGGCTTCGAGCAACTCGAGCGCACGCTCGACCGGGTCGCCAAGGCTTCGACCGAGGGCTATCCGCCCTACAACATCGAACAACTCGGCAGCGACCGTTTGCGGATTACGCTGGCGGTGGCCGGGTTTGGAGCCCATGAACTCGAGATCACGGTCGAGGAGAACCAACTCGTGATCCGCGGCCGCCAGGACGAGGCGGCGGACGAGCGTATTTTCCTCCATCGCGGGATTGCCGCCCGCCAGTTCCAGCGCAGCTTCTTGTTGGCCGAAGGCATCGAGGTGGTCGGCGCCGATTTGCGCGACGGTCTGCTCAACGTCGACCTGATCCGGCCGCAGCCCGCGAGCAAGGTACAGAAGATCGACATCGCGACCGGCGGGGTGAGCGAGAAACCGAAGTTCGCGACTGTCGAAAGCAAGAGCAAGCGCGCGTCGTGACCGGAAGGAGTGGTGCGATGAAAGACCTGATCGATCCGAATCGGCTGTCGCCGCAGGCGCAGGCCGCGTGGACGACGCCCGATCTCGCCTACGTCCGGCCGGTGGTGGTCGAGGGCGTGGCGGCGTTCATGATCTGCGCTGCCGATGGTAAGCCGCTCGGCGTCGTCAAAGACCGCGCCATCGCGTTCGCGGCGGCGCGCCAACACGATCTCGAGCCGCAGAACCTTCAGTAGAGCGTCCGGATGCGCACCGGCGCATCGCGGCTAGGCGGCGCGGGCCCGCGCCGAGGTAATCACGGCATAAAGAGCATCGGCGCTCTTGGTGCCGCGCAGCTTGCGGCAGAGTTCGTCGTCGCGCAAAAGACGCGACACGCGCGCCAGCGCTTTCAGGTGTTCGGCGCCGGCGCCTTCGGGCGCAATCAACAGGAACACGAGATCGACCGGCTCGTCGTCGACCGCTTCGAAGTCGATCGGCGTCTCGAGCCGCGCGAACAAGCCGACCGGGCGCGCGATGCCGTCGATTTTGGCGTGCGGAATGGCGATGCCGCGGCCGACGCCGGTGGTGCCGAGCCGTTCGCGCTCGATCAGGACGTCGAGGACGGCGCGTTCGCCGGCGCCGGTGAGGCGGGCCGCCGCCGCTGCCAGCTCCTGCAGCAGATGGCGCTTGTTGGTCGCCTTGAGTCCGGCGACCACGCCTTCGGGTTGGAGCAATTCGGCGATCTCGTTCACTTGGGTCTTCCCTTGGCCGCGGCCTTGGCGGCGCTGCCGTCGAACGGATCGATCCACCCGATATTGCCGTCGGCACGGCGGTAGACGAGGTTGAGCCAGCCATGGGCGCCGTTCTTGAACAGCAGCGCCGGCTCGGACCCGAGCCGGCGCGCGGCGGCGCCGACCGAGAGGGTGGCGACGTTGTCGCCGGTCTTGGCGATGATCATCGGGCCGGCCGGCGCCTCGTCGCGCTCGGCCGGGGCCGGCGCCGGCACCGCCTTGGCGCGGCGATGATGATCGCGGAGATAGCGCTTCTGCCGGCGTAGCTGCTTTTCGAGCCGCTCGACCGCCGCCTCGAAGCTGTCGCGGGCCGAGCCGGTGACAGCGTGCGCCTGCGCCGAGATACCGCTGCCGACATGGACCGCGCAGTCGACCCGGAACTGGTGGGCCTCGCGCGCAACCTGGACGGTGGCCTCGATCGCGTCGTCGAAGTACTTGCCGATCCCGGCTTCGAGCCGTTCGGCGACGTGCGTGCGAAACCCGTCGCCCAATCGGACCTGTTTGGCACGAACCGAAATTTGCATCGTGTGGATGGTGCTCTGAAAAACCGAAGCAGGGCGGTCTGAACGGCCCTGCTTAAAGCGGCGGGACCATAAACTTGGGTCGCAGTCGAGTCAACTGGCGCTCGACGCCGCGGATGACGGCCCTAGGCGGTCGCCGATTGCTTCTTGAGGCGGCGGCGAATCACCGACGACGGAATGTGCATCGCTTCGCGGTATTTGGCGACGGTACGCCGCGCGATGTCGATGCCGTGAGTCTTAAGCGTGATCACGATCTGGTCGTCGGACAGGATATCGACCACCGACTCGCGATCGATCAGATCGCGGATGCGATGGCGCACTGCCTCGGCCGAATGCGACTCGCTTCCGGCCGAGGACGCGATCGCCGAGGTGAAGAAATACTTCAAGGGATAGACGCCGCGCGGCGTGGCGATGAATTTGTTGGCGGTGACGCGGCTCACGGTGCTTTCGTGCATCTCGATCACCTGCGCGATGTCCTTGAGGTTCAAGGGTCGCAGATATTCGATGCCGAAGCGGAGGAAGCCGTCCTGCTGGGCGACGATTTCGCTCGCGACCTTGAGGATCGTGCGCGCGCGCTGGTCGAGCGATTTCACCAGCCAGTTGGCGGCCTGAAATTGTTGGGTGATGAACGCCTTGTCGCCGGGGCGGCGCTGGGCGGTGCCGGCGACGCGGGCGTGGTAAGCGCGATTGACGAGGACGCGCGGCAAGGTGTCGCTGTTGAGCTCGACGTACCAGCTTCCGTCGGGACGGAGCCGGACCAGCACGTCGGGCACGATCGGTTGCGCCGTTTCGGTGTCGAAGGCGAGGCCGGGCTTCGGGTTGAGCGTCCGAATTTCGGCCAGCATGTCCTTGATGTCGTCCGCATAGACGCCGCACGCCACCGTGAGCGCTTGGATGTCGCGGCGAGCGACCAACTCGAGATTGGCGAGGAACGCTTCCATCGCCGGATCGAACCGATCGCGGTCCTTGAGCTGGAGCGCCAGGCACTCGGCGAGCGAGCGCGCGAATACGCCGACCGGGTCGAACTGCTGGACCCGCGCCAGCGTCGCTTCGACGCGTTCGACCGCGCACCCCACGCGCTCGGCGACGGTGGCGAGCTCGCCGGTGAGATAACCGGCCTCGTCGAGCGAATCGACCAAGCTGGCCCCGATCAGGCGCTCGACCGGGTCGACGATGTCGACCGCGATTTGGCTGAGCAAATGGTCCTTCAAACTGACGCCGCCGGCGACGCCAGCACGCTCGGCATCGTAGGTACCGTCGTCGAAGTCGCTGTTGCCGCCGCGGCTGCTGCCGAACTGGGTGGCGCCGCTGTCGTAGGCATGGTCGGCGAACTGCTCGCTCGGGCTGTCGTCGTAAAGCGCGCCTTCGTCGATATCGAGCGGGCTGTCGTCGCCCGGGCCGTCGTCGCGGGTCGCGATCTCGGCGCTATCCGGCACCGCCGGCTCAGCGTCGCCGCTGCTATCCTCGTCGTTGGCGTAGCGGGTGTCGGCGGCCTCGCCGGTTTCGGTTTCGTTGCGCTCGAGCAGCGGGTTGCGTTCGAGTTCTTCTTCGAGGAAGGCGGCGAGCTCGACGTTGGTGAACTGCAGCAGCTTGATCGCTTGCTGCAGCGCCGGCGTCATCACCAGCGACTGGCCTTGGCGGAGTTCGACCTTCGGCGCTAGAGCCATCGGCGGCCTCCGCTAGAGGCTGAAGCGCTCTCCGAGGTAGACGCGGCGGACGTCCTCGTGGGCGACGATTTCCGCCGGGCGCCCTTCCATGAGGACACGGCCCTCGTGGAGGATGTAGGCCCGATCGATGAGATCGAGCGTCTCGCGCACATTGTGGTCGGTGATGAGGACACCGATGCCTCGATCCTTCAGATGCGAGACGAGGTCGCGGATATCGCCGACAGCGATCGGGTCGATACCGGCGAGCGGCTCGTCGAGAAGCATGAAACTCGGACGCGATGCCAGCGCGCGCGCGATTTCGACCCGGCGCCGTTCTCCGCCGGAGAGCGCGAGCGCCGGGGTGCGGCGCAGATGGCTGATGGAGAATTCGGCGAGCAGGTCGTCGAGCAGCGTTTCGCGCGCGTCGCGCGCGGGTTCGACCGCTTCGAGCACGGCGCGGATGTTGGCTTCGACGGTGAGGCCGCGGAAGATCGACGCTTCCTGCGGCAGGTAGCCGATCCCCAACCGCGCCCGGCGGTACATGGGGAGTTCGGTGATGTCGTGATCGTCGAGGACGATGCGGCCGTAGTCCGGCGCGATGAGCCCGGTAATGATGTAGAAGCACGTGGTCTTGCCGGCGCCGTTGGGACCCAACAGACCGACCGCTTCGCCGCGATTGACCGACAGACTGACATCTCTAAGAACCGGCCGCTTCTTGAACTGCTTTCCGATCTTTTCGACCACCAACCCGGCGTTGACGGCGACCAAACGGGGGCCGTGGTCGCGGGTCGTGTCCGGGCGGGTTGGCCCAGCGTTTGCAGTCCCCATTTTAGCGTCGTTACCCATTAAAATTCCGTTTACCACGATCGTCTGGTCGCAGTGCGTTACGTTCCCTTTTTTTGCGGCTGGAACAAGCCTTTGACCCGCGATGGTCCTTCAATCCGGCTTTCGCCGGTTTGGAGATTGAGGGTCAGGCGGTCGCCACGCAACACGTTCTTGTCCTGTGTCAGCCGGACATCGCCGGTCAAGACGACCACCTGTTCGACGACGTCGTAGACGCCGGTCTCGCCTTGCGCGGTTTCGGTCGCGGTCTCGAAGCGGACTTTGCCGGTGGCGTCGATTCGGGAAATGTTCGAGGTGCCGCCTTGGCCGGGGCGGTAGTGGACCAGCACTTCGTTGGCCCGCAGCCGGAACGCGCCCTGGACGGCGTCGACGTTGCCGCGAAACACGGCGAGGTTCTGGTTCTGCTTGACCTCGAGGCTGTCGGCCGAAATTTCGATCGGCTGCTGCGCGTCCTGGCCGCGGGCCGGAGCCTGCGCCGCGGCCGGCACGGTCAGGGCGATCAGGACGAGGAGGGCGAGAGCGGACGCCAGGCGCATCGCGTCAACCTCGCCCGCGCGACGAGGCCGGATACACGGTGAGCTTGACCCGGCCCGAGAACAACAGCCGCTCGCCGCGATCCTGGATTTCGAATCCGGTCGCCCGCAACAGGCCGAACGGCCCCTGGCCGTCGACCGCCGTTTTGCCGACCGCGGTGCCGTTCCCGATGTCGATGAAGGCGCCGCGGGTGTGGAGTTCGAGGCCGTTGTCGGCGTAGATGTCGACCGCGCCGCTCAATTCGAGTGTGCGCAGGGCGCGGTCGAAGGTCCCGCTCGTCGCCATCAGGCTCGCCCAGGCGCCGTTCGCGAGCGTCATGTCGGCCTGGAGGTCGGTGAGCAGGACACGGTCGAGGCTGGTGCCGATGGGCGTGACGCTGCCGGCGGTTATGACGAAGGGCTGCTGACGACGATCGAGCCCGGTGTAGCGGGCGCGCTCCATGCCGAGATTTTCGGTCGCGGCGCCGGTGCCCGGGGCGAACACCAGGCCCGGCGCGACGCGCGGCGGGCCGGTGTCGGGCCAGCCGAGGACGAGCCCCATCAACGCCGCCGCGGCCAGGGGCAGCGCGAATTTCATCACCCCGACGAAGCGGCTGTAGCGGAGACTGGGCGCGGTCGGATTGGGTGCGGCGCGTTCGAGGAAGCGGCGTTGCTTGACAACGGTGGCGCCGGTCATGCGACGCCCGCCCGCAAGCAGTCGTGGATGTGGAGGACACCGACCGGGCGGCCGTCCTCGGTGATGAAGAGCGTGGTGATCGGCTTGGGGCCGCCGGCATTCATGATCCCGAGCGCTTCGGCGGCGAGCGCGCCGGGGCCGATCGTGCGCGGATCCGCCGTCATGATCTCCGTGACCGATCGCTCGAGCAGGTTGGGCGCCATGTGGCGGCGGAGATCGCCGTCGGTGATGATCCCGATCAGGCGGCCGTTGTCGACGATGCCGACGCAGCCGAGCCCTTTATTGGTCATCTCGATCAGCGCTTCGCCCATCGACGCGGTCGGCGGCAGCAGCGGCACGCCGGCGCCGGTGTGCATGATGTCGGCGACCCGGGTGACGGCGGTGCGGGCGAGGCGCCCGCCCGGATGCAGCGCTCGGAAATCGTCGGACGAAAAGCCCTTGCGTTCCAACAGCGCGACCGCGAGCGCATCGCCCAGCGCCAGCATCATGGTGGTCGAGGTGGTCGGCGCCAGGCCGAGCGGGCACGCTTCGGGGGCGGCGGGTAGCGCGAGCGCGACGTCGGCGGCGTCGGCCACGAACGCGCCGGGCTTGCCCGGCCCGCCGTGCGCGCCGACCATCGCGATCAACGGAATCCGAAACCGCTTGGCGTAGGCGACGATGTCGGCGAGTTCCGCGGTCTTGCCGGAGTTCGACAGCACCAGGACGGCGTCGCCCGCGGCGATCATGCCGAGATCGCCGTGGCTGGCTTCGCCGGGGTGAACGAACAGCGCGGGCGTTCCGGTCGAGGACAAGGTCGCCGCGATCTTGCGCGCGACGTGCCCGCTCTTGCCCATGCCGCTCACCACCACGCGGCCGCGCACCTCGGCCAGGCAGTCGACGGCGACGGCGAAATCGCGATCGAGGCCGGCGGCGAGCGTTGCCAGCGCCTCGGCGCCGATCGTGAGCGTCCGCCGCGCGGCGGCGAGACCGACCCGGTCGGCCGCCGCCTTGTCGATCCGCGAAACTTGTGTTCGAGCGCTCGTCACCGAGGAGGGTTCCCTAGCCCGATTGCAACCGACGTCCTCAACCAACTGCGTCGGTTCGTCTTTTATTCCGATCGCCGGACCTTCAGGTCCGGATCCCCTCGCCGACCGGCAGTATGCGAAGATTGACTAAAGAAATCAATCGATTAGAACGTTCGACCCGCGCCGGCTCAATGCTCGAAAATCTCGTGCTCCTGCCACCCGATCAGGTCGAGATGAGCGCGCGCCGGGAGAAACGCGAAGCACGCGGCCGCCAGTTCGCGCCGGTCTTCGCGCGCGAGCAGCGAATCGAAAATGTCCTTGATCCGGTGAAGGTGGAGAACGTCCTGGGCCGCGTAGTCGAGCTGTGCCGGCGAGAGTTCGGGCGCGCCCCAGTCGGACGATTGCATTTGCTTCGAGAGATCGACCCCGAGCAACTCCTTGCACAGGTCCTTGAGGCCGTGGCGGTCGGTGAAGGTACGGGTCAATTTGGACGCGACCTTGGTGCAATAGACCGGAGCCGTCCACACGCCGAGAAAGCGGTGAAGCACGGCGACATCGAAGCGGGCGAAATGAAAAAGCTTGGTGACCCCGGGGTCAGTGAGGAGTCGGCGGAGGTGGGGGGCGGCGAAATCGGCGCCGGCGCCGCCCTGCTGGCCGAAACGAACGATGTGGCAGTTACCGTCGCCTGCCGAGAGCTGCACCAGGCACAAGCGGTCGCGGTAGGGATTGAGCCCCATGGTCTCGGTATCGATCGCGACGACGCGGCCGAAATCGACGGCGGCCGGTAGGTCGTTCTCGTGGAGCGTGATGGTCATGCCGTCCAAGGGCCCGCGCCGGTGGCGTGGGGCGGCCACGAAGGTCGACGCAGCGGGACTGCACCATTCCCCACGAATGGTGCCCAGGAGAGGACTCGAACCTCCACGCCCTCACGGGCACTAGTACCTGAAACTAGCGCGTCTGCCAGTTCCGCCACCTGGGCCCGCCGCATCTGGTCGCGTTGGTTAGCGCCCGCGTCCGGCGATGTCAAATGCCGACGCACGTGCCGCGGCCGTACTGGCGTTTTTCGTGCCATCGGCTAGCCTTCGGCTCGGGGCGATCGCGTTGATCGAGCGCGGTCGCAAGCGCGCGAAAGGATTGGCATGGAACAGCGGATCGTGACGGTATTCGGCGGGTCGGGCTTCATCGGCCGTTACGTCGTGCGTGCGTTGGCGGCAGCGGGCGATGCGGTGCGGGTCGCGGTCCGCCATCCCGATGCCGCGCATTTTCTGCGGCCGATGGGCGATGTCGGACAGGTCGCGATCATGCAGGCGAACTTGCGGGACGACGCCTCGGTCGCGCGCGCCGTCGCTGGCGCCGCCGCGGTCGTCAATGCAGTCGGTGCCTACGTCGAGGCGGGGGCGCAGACTTACGCCGCAATCCATGTCGAGGGCTATGGCCGCGTCGCCCGCGCGGCGCGCGCCGCCGGGGCCGAACGCCTCGTCCACATCTCCGGGATCGGCGCCAATCCGGCTTCGCGGTCCGCCTACATCCGATCCAAGGGCGAGGGCGAAGCGCTGGTGCGGCGTGAGTTTCCGGCCGCGACCATCCTCCGTCCGTCGGCCGTGTTCGGGCCCGAGGACGCGCTTTTCAATCAGCTGGCGGCGGTGGCGCGGCTGGCCCCGGTGCTGCCGATCTTCGGCCATACGCCGGCCGATGCCGGCACGACGCGGGTCCAGCCCGTTTACGTCGGCAACGTCGCCCAGGCGGTGGCGAACGCGCTCGACGACCCGGCGGCGCGCGGCGCGATCTACGAGCTCGGCGGGCCCAAGGCCTATACTTACCGCGAACTCTGGCAGCTGGTGCTGAAGGTGACCGGCCGACGGCGCCTGATGGTGCCGATCCCGTTCGCGCTGGCACGGGTTCAGGCGGCGCTCCTGGAGCTGCTGCCGAACCCGCCGCTCACCCGCGATCAACTGACGCTGCTCGAAACCGACAACCTGCCGGCGCCGAGCGCGCGCGGCCTCGCCGATCTCGGGATCGTGCCGACCCCGGCCGAAGCCGTGATTCCGCGCTACCTCGACCGTTTTCGCCGTCGCTACCGCATCGGCGCCGTCGGGTGACGATCTAAACGTAGACCCAGTAGAGCACGATGCCGCCGAGGATCAGGCGGTAGACCACGAACGGCGCGAACGACGCGAACCGAAGCCAGCGCATCATCGCGGCGAGCGCGACCAGCGCCGCAAAAAACGTGAGCCCGACCGTGATCGCGGCGTCGATACCGGCGGCGACATCGCCGCTCTGAACGAGCGCGATCGCGCTCGGCGTCGCGGCGGCGAGGATCGCCGGAATGCTCATCAAGCTCGCGAATCGCGCCGCCTCGATCCGCTCGAAGCCGAGCAGGCGCCCGCCGGTCATGGTGATGCCGCTCCGGCTGGTCCCCGGCGCCAACGCCAGGATCTGCAGGATCCCGATCACCACGGCCTGGCCGTAGGTCATGTACTCGATGCGGCGGATCGTCATGCCGGCGCGATCGACGAGGTAAAGCAGGATCGCGAACCCGATCAGGGTCCAGCCGATGACCTGGATGTTACGGAGAAAGGCGAGCTCGCCGCCGCCGCCGAAGCCGACCAACGCGGCGCCAGCGATCACGATCGGGACGGTGGCGACGATCAGCAACAGCAGGAGCCGACGCGCCGGCGTCCGCTTGCCGCGCACGAGGTCCGCCGCTCCGACGGTCGCGGTCCATACGTCGCGATGGAAGTAGGCGACCACCGCGAGCAGCGAACCGACGTGCGACGCGAGGTCGATGACGAGACCCTGGTAGGTCCAGCCGGTGACTTCCGGGATCAGGAGGAGATGCGCCGACGAACTGATCGGCAGGAACTCGGTGATGCCCTGGACGACGGCGATGACGGCAAGCTGGAGAAGAGTCACGAACGCTGTGGCGGTAAAGGGGTCCGGAGTTATCCCACAAAGCAGGCGTCCCGCCAACGCGACCGACGCGACGCGAGACCGACGCGGGCCCGAGTGGCGGGACGCGGCGCTTTGGCTATAGTGGCGGCGGATGCGTACGCTGTATCACCAGTGGCTGTCGCCGTTCTGCCGCAAGGTTCGAATTGTTCTCGCCGAGAAGGGGCTAGCGTTCACGCTTACGCTCGAGAAAACGTGGGAGCGGCGCGATGAGTTTCTGGCGCTCAATCCGGCCGGCGACGTGCCGGTGCTGGTCGACGGCGATGCCGTCGTCGTCGATAGCCAGGCGATCTGCGAATACCTGGACGAAGTTCATGCCGAGCGGCCGCTGGTGGGCGCGACGCCGACCGCGCGCGCCGAAACCCGGCGTCTGGTCGCCTGGTTCGACCTCAAATTCAACGCCGAGGTCACGCGCTACATCGTCGATGAGAAATTCCTCAAACGCTTCCTCCGCATGGGCGAGCCCGACTCGCAGGCGATCCGCGCCGGGCATGCCAATATCGCCTACCACCTCGAGTACATCGCATATCTGTGCGAGCGGCGGCGGTGGCTGGCGGGCGACGATTTCTCGTTGGCCGACATCGCCGCGAGCGCCCACCTGTCAGCGATCGATTATTTGGACGACGTCCCGTGGGATCAGTTTTCCGACGTCAAGGACTGGTACGCACGCGTCAAGTCGCGGCCGAGCTTCCGGCCGCTCTTGGCCGATCACATCCCCGGGCTCGAGCCGCCCAAGCACTACGCCGACCTCGATTTCTAGGGGGGGCGGCGCATGATGGCGGCGCCGACCCCGACCGCGGTGCCTCCCCCGGATCCGCCCGCCGCGATCCGGCAGCGTTTGCTGGCGTCGGGTTTCGCCGCGGTCGGCTTCGCCGCGCCGGATGCGGGGGCGGCGGCAGGCGCGCGCTTGCACGACTTCATCCGGGCGGGCCGCCACGGCGAGATGGGGTGGCTCGCGGCGAACGCCGATCGGCGCGCCGACCCGCGTGCGCTGTGGCCGGCGGCGCGGACCGCGATCGTGGTCGGCGCCAACTACGCACCCGATCGCGATCCGCTCGCCGACCTCGCGCGGCGCGAGCGCGGCACGATCTCGGTCTACGCCGCCCGGCGCGACTATCACGATGTCATCGGCCGGCGCCTGAGGGAGACCGGCCGCTGGATCGCCGCGACCTACGGCGGCGAATGCAAGTCGTTCATCGACACCGCGCCGCTCCTCGAAAAGCCGCTCGCGGCCGCGGCCGGGATCGGCTGGCAGGGCAAGCACACCAACTTGGTATCCCCCGAATTCGGCTCGTGGTTGTTCTTGGGCGTCATTCTGACGACGCTCGATCTCGCGCCCACGCCCGCGGGCGTCGATCGTTGCGGGAGCTGCCGCGCCTGCCTCGATGTCTGCCCGACCGCGGCGTTCCCCGCGCCCTACCAGCTCGATGCGCGGCGCTGCATCTCGTACCTTACGATCGAGCACAAAGGGCCGATCGCGCGCGAATTCCGCCGCGCCGTCGGCAACCGCATCTTCGGCTGCGACGATTGCCTGGCGGTGTGCCCGTGGAACAAGTTCGCGCAGACCGCGTCCGACCTCGAGCTCGCGGTTCGCGCCGATCTCTCGCTGCCGGCGCTGGCCGAACTGGCGACGCTCGACGATACCGCCTTCCGCGCGCGTTTTCGCGGCACCGCGCTCAAACGCACCGGCCGCGATCGCTTGGTGCGGAACGTGGCGATCGCGCTCGGCAACAGCGGCGCGCCCGCGGCGGTGCCGGTTCTCGAAGCTTTGTGCCGCGACCCGGCGCCGCTGGTGCGGGCGATGGCGGTGTGGGGGTTGGGCGAGCTTTACGACCGCGCGGCGCGCGCGGCGCTGAAAGCGCGGGTTCTCCGTGACGACGCCGACCCGACGGTGCGGGCCGAGGCGGAAGCGCTCGATGCCTGACTCGCTTTTTTGCTTCGGCTTGGGTTATAGCGCCGAAGCGCTCGCCGCCCTGCTCGCGCCGGCGGGTTGGTCGATCGCCGGCACCGGCCGCGACCCCGCGACGCGGGCGCGGCTCGAACGCCTGGGCTACGCACTGGTTCCGTTTGATCGCGACCGCCCGGTCGCGGGTCTCGGCCGGCGCTTGGCAGAGACGACCCATCTCTTGGTCTCGGTTTCGCCCGATGAGGACGACGATCCGGTGCTGGCGGTGCATGGGCCCGCGATCGCCAAGGCGCGCACGCTGCGTTGGATCGGCTACCTTTCGACCACCGGCGTCTACGGCGATTCGGGTGGCGCCTGGGTCGATGAGGCGACGCCGCTCCGGCCCGGCAACGCGCGGAGCGTCCGGCGCGCCGATGCCGAAGCGGCGTGGCTCGCGCTGGGTCGCGACTCCGGCCTCGCGGTACATGTCTTTCGTCTGGCCGGAATCTACGGTCCGGGGCGGAGCGCAGTCGATCAGGTACGCGCCGGCACCGCGCGTCGGATCGACAAGCCGGGGCATGCGTTCTCGCGCATCCACGTGGCGGACATCGCCCTTGCCCTCGCCGCCTCGATGGCGCGGCCGAACCCGGGCGCGATTTACAACGTCTGCGACGACGATCCCGCCCCGCAGGAAGCGGTCGTCGCCCACGCCTGCGCGTTGCTCGGCGTCGCGCCGCCGCCGCTCGTCGCGTTCGCAGAGGCCGACCTTTCGCCGATGGCGCGGAGCTTCTACGTCGACAACCGCCGCGTCCGCAACGACCGCCTCAAGCGCGAGCTTGGCATCCGGCTGCGGTACCCGAGCTACCGCGACGGGCTGGCCGCGATCGCCGCCGCACGCTCGACCTGATCGCAAAGCTCGAGCACGGTCCGGCACAGAAGCGCGATGTCGGCATCGCGCGACAGGCGATGATCGCCGTCCTTGACGAGCTCGATCCGAACGTCGGCGCCGGCGAGCGCCGCCGCCACGTCGAGCGCGAGCGGCCACGGGACGTCGGGATCGCGCATCCCATGCAGCAGCCGGACCGGACAGTCGATCGCGATCGGGCGGTCGAGCAGGCAATGCCGGCGCCCGTCTTCGATCAGCCGGTAGGTGATCGGGGTCGGCACGGGGTCGTAGGCTGACGGTTCGCGGATCGCGCCGTCGCGGGCGAGTTGGGCGCGCGTCGCCGGATCGAAGCGCGCCCACATCAGCCGCTCGGTGAAGTCGGGCGCAGCGGCGACCCCGACTAGCCCGGCGATCCGCGCCGGCCGTGCCAGCGCCGCCAGCAGCATGATCCATCCGCCCATGCTCGACCCGACGATCACGAGCGGGCCGACGGTCACGGCGTCGATCACCGCGAGCGCATCATCGCGCCAGGCTCCGATGGTGCCGTCCGTGAAACGGCCCGCCGAAGCGCCGTGCCCGGTGTAATCGAATCGGGTATAAGTTCGCCCAGCCTCGGTGCAGGCGCGCTCGAGTGCGGTCGCCTTGGTGCCGGTCATGTCGGAGCGGAAACCGCCGCAGAAGAGAACTCCCGGGGTTCGCCCGGCGCGGGTGCGGTAGGCAAGGGCGGCACCGTCGCGGCGGGCGAGCCGCGCCGGCGGGTCGACAATCGGCGGAACCGTCACGATATGTTAAGCCTGCGTTTCTATTGAGTTTGTCGGTGAGCGCACGTCACTCTAACACCCAAGACCCGGCGCCCCAACGCGGCGCCCCCGTCGTCATGCAGGTCGTGCCCGCGCTCGAAATGGGCGGCGTCGAACGCGGCACCGTCGAGATCGCGCAGGCGCTCGCCAAGGCCGGTTGGGGCGCGCTGGTGGTCTCATCCGGCGGCCCGATGGTCTACGAGCTCGACCGCGCCGGCGCCAAACACATCGTGCTGCCGGTCAACAGCAAGAACCCGCTCGTCATGGTGCGCATGATCAAGCGCCTCGCCGAGCTGATCGACGAACACGGTGTCAGCCTCGTCCATGCCCGCTCGCGCGCGCCGGCGTGGGTCGCCCAAGCCGCCGCCAAGCGCCGGCGCAAGCCGTTCGTTACCACCTTCCACGGCACCTACGACGTCGGCACGCCGTTCAAGTACTGGTACGGCAAGGTGATGACGCACGGCGTCCGCGTCATCGCGATCTCGAATTTCATCGCCGGACATATCAAGAAGATCTATCGCGGCGTCGATCCCGAGCGGATCGTCGTCATCCCGCGCGGGGTCGATACCCAGCGCTTCGATCCCGAACGCGTCGCTGCGCACCGCATGATCGAGCTTTCGACCCACTGGCGCCTCACCGACGGCATGCCGGTGGTGATGCTGCCGGGGCGGCTCACGCGCTGGAAAGGCCAGCTCGTTCTGCTCGATGCGATCGCCAAGCTCGGCCGCATGGACGTTCAGTGCGTGCTGGTCGGCTCCGATCAGGGCCGCTACCACTATCGCCGCGACCTCGAAGCGGCGATCCGCGACAAGGGGCTCGTCGGCAGCGTCCGCATCGTCGACGACTGCAAGGACATGCCCGCCGCCCTCATGCTGGCCGACGTCGTGGTCTCGACCTCGACCGATCCCGAGGCGTTCGGCCGGATCGCGGCCGAGGCCCAGGCGATGGGCCGGCCGGTGATCGCGACCGATCATGGCGGCTCGCGCGAGACAATCGAACGCGACAAGACCGGCTGGCTGGTGCCGCCCAACGACTCGGGCGCGCTCGCGGCCGCGATCCAGGACGCGCTCGCGCTCACCGCCGCCGAGCGCAACGTGCTGGCGCGGTTGGGGCGCGATCGCATCGTCCAAAACTTCACCGTCGAGCGCATGCAGACCGCGACGCTCGAGCTTTACCGCGCGATCCTCGCCGATTGGCCGGCGCCGCCCTCGGCCGCGGCTTGACACCCGCGTTCGCGCTTCTTTATGTCGGGGCACGGTCGCCGCGGGCGGCTTTGGTTTTCGTGACGCATTCATGGTTGCACTGACCCTCCCCGACGGCAGCGTCCGCACCTTCGAGCGTGCGGTGAGCGGCGCCGAGCTCGCGGCGGCGATCGGGCCTGGCCTCGCCAAGGCCGCGCTCGCGGTCAAGGTCGACGGCGAGCTTCGCGACCTCGCCCGCGCGATCGGGCGCGACGCCAAGGTCGAGGTCGTGACCGCCAAGTCGGCCGAAGCGCTGGCGCTCATTCGCCACGACGCCGCCCACGTCCTGGCGCAGGCGGTGCAGGAGCTTTATCCCGGCACCCAGATCACCTTCGGTCCAGCGACCGAGGACGGCTTCTATTACGATTTCGTCCGGCCCGAGCCGTTCACGCCCGACGATTTCCCCAAGATCGAACAACGCATGCGCGAGATCGTCGATCGTAATCTGCCGCTCATGCGCGAAGAGTGGTCGCCGAGCGACGCGGTCGAGCATTTCGAGGCCGCGGGCGAGACCTACAAGGCCGAGTGGGTGCGCGAGATCGGCGCCCGCGGCGAGGCGATTTCGATCTACCGCCAGGGCGAGTGGCTCGACCTCTGTGTCGGTCCGCATTTGCCCGCGACCGGCAAGCTGCCCAAGGCGTTCAAGCTGATGAAGGTCGCCGGCGCCTACTGGCGGGGCGATGCCAAGAACGCCCAGCTCCAGCGCATCTACGGCACCGCGTGGGCGACCGAAGCCGACCTCAAGGCCTATCTCACCCGGCTCGAAGAGGCCGAAAAGCGCGACCACCGCCGCATCGGCCGCGAAATGGGCCTGTTCCACGTCCAGGAAGAAGCGGTCGGCTCGGTGTTCTGGCATCCGAAGGGCTGGGGCCTCTGGCGCACGCTCGAGAATTTCGTGCGCGGGCGCTTGCGCGCGGCCGGCTATGTCGAGGTGCGGACACCGCAGTTGGTCGACCGCAAGCTATGGGAGGCCTCCGGCCACTGGGAAAAGTTCGAGCAGGGCATGTTCCTGGCGGCACCGCGCTCGGCCGGCGCCCGCGCCGAGGAAGGCGAACGCGTCTACGCGATCAAACCGATGAACTGCCCGTGCCACGTGCAGATCTTCAATCAGGGCTTGGTCAGCTACCGCCAGCTCCCGATCCGCATGGCCGAGTTCGGCTCGTGCCACCGCTACGAGCCCTCCGGTGCCATGCACGGCCTGATGCGCGTGCGTGCCTTCACCCAGGACGACGCGCACATCTTTTGCACCGAGGACCAGATCGTGCCCGAGGCCGTGGCGTTCTGCGCGCTCTTGCGCGGCGTCTATCGCGCGCTCGGATTCGACGAATTTATCGTCAAATTCGCCGACCGGCCGGCGGTGCGGGCAGGCACGGACGAAACCTGGGACAAGGCCGAAGCCGCGCTTCGAGACGCGGCCAAGGCAGCAGGGCTCGACCTCATCCACAATCCCGGCGAGGGCGCGTTCTACGGGCCCAAACTCGAGTTCGTCCTGCGCGATTCGATCGGGCGCGACTGGCAATGCGGCACGCTCCAGATCGATTTCGTCATGCCCGAGCGGCTCGACGCCGCCTATGTCGGCGAGGACAACCAGAAGCACCGGCCGGCGATGCTGCACCGGGCGATGCTGGGGTCGTTCGAGCGTTTCATCGGCATCCTGATCGAGCACTATGCCGGCCATTTCCCGTTGTGGCTGGCGCCGGTCCAAGTCGCGGTCGCGACCATCACCCAGGACGGCGATGATTACGCCGCCGAGGTCGGGCAGGCGTTGGCCGACGCCGGCCTGCGCGTCGTCCTCGACACCGCCAACGAGAAGATCGGCTACAAGGTGCGCGAGCATTCGCTCGCCAAGGTCCCGGTCATCCTCGCCATCGGCAAACGCGAGGCCGAGCTTCGCACCGTCTCGGTGCGGCGGTTGGGCTCGAATGCGCAGGAGACGCTTGCGCTTCAAGACGCGCTCGCTAGACTGGTCGCTGAGGCCGAAATTCCCGGTCCGTGACGCCTTCGCTTGCCAGCGATTTCCCAGGAAAATCGGTCTGTTCGACTCAACCGTTGCCGGCTCCGGGGTCGCGGCTCCGCCGGCGTCAATGTAAGGAGGTACTTATCGCACGTCGTCCGTTTCAGGGGCCCCCGCCACAAACCGACAAAGGCCCCCGCGTCAATCGCATGATCGAGTCGGCGCAAGTCCGGCTCGTCAACCACAATGGCGATATGTTGGGCGTGGTATCGCGTAACGAAGCGATCCAACTGGCCGAAGAGGTCGGTCTCGACCTGGTCGAAGTCTCTCCCAACGCCGTTCCCCCCGTTTGCAAGATCATCGACTACGGCAAGTTCAAGTACGAGGCCCAGAAGAAGGCCAACATCGCCCGCAAGAAGCAAAAGACGGTCGACATCAAGGAGATCAAGATGCGGCCGGGGATCGACACCCACGACTACGAGACCAAGATGCGTTCGGCGCGCCGGTTCCTGGACGAGGGCGACAAGGTCAAGGTCACGGTCCGCTTCCGCGGCCGCGAGATGATGCACGCCGATCGCGGCATGATCGTGCTCGAACGCATCCAGACCGATCTCGGCGAGGTCGCCAAGGTCGAGCAGACCCCGAAGATGGAAGGCCGCATGATGACGATGATCGTCGCGCCCCGTTAGCGCGGCGATTACGGCAATAATGCGATATAGGCCAAGCTTGCCTTGGCCGGGCGCAGTCGTTATAACCCTCGCCGGCTGCCCGCGGGGCGGCCTTCAGGGGCCGTCTCGGCGGCCTTTCTTATTTGTATTCAGGGCGCTATGCCGAAGCTCAAGACCAAAAGCAGCGTCAAGAAGCGGTTCCGATTGACCGCGACCGGAAAGATTCGCACCTCCCAGGCCGGCAAGCAGCACGGCATGATCAAGCGCACCAAGAAGCAAATCCGCAATCAGCGCGGCACCGCCATCATGTTCGCGGGCGACGTGCGGCGCGTCAAAAAGTTCATGCCCTACGGCTAGGGAGCACGCCATGGCACGAGTCAAACGCGGCGTTACCGGGCACGCCCGCCACAAGAAGGTGCTCAAGCGGGCCAAGGGCTATTACGGCCGCGCCCATTCCGCGATCAAGACCGCGCGCCAGTTCGTCGAGCGCGGCCTCAAATACGCCTATCGCGACCGCCGCCAGCGCAAGCGTGAGTTCCGGGCGCTGTGGATCCAGCGAATCAACGCCGCGGCGCGCGAAGACGGGCTCACTTACGGCCGATTTATCAGCGGCCTCAAGGCGGCTGGGGTCCTGCTCGATCGCAAGATCCTCGCCGATCTCGCCGTGCGCGAGCCTGAGGCCTTCCGAACCTTGGTCGAGCAGGCGAAACAAGCTCTGGCCAAGGCCGCGTAGGCGGCCCGCGCATATCGGATCGAAAGGGGCCGCGATCGGGGCCCCTTTTTCGTGCCGGGCGGGCCCTCTAGGGAGTCGGCGATGGCGAACGGTGTGGACGGCGATCTCGTAGGTCTCGAAACCGAACTGATGGCGGCGGTAGCGGCCGCGGCCGATCTCGATGGGCTCGAAGAGGCGCGGGTCGCGGCGCTCGGCCGCAAGGGCAAGCTCACCGCCCTGATGCGGGGCCTGGGCGAGCTCGGCGCCGACGCCCGCAAAGCGCGCGCCACCGCGCTCAATCTCCTGAAGGACCGGCTCGGCGCGGCGCTCGATGCCAAGAAAGAAACCTTGGGCGCGGCCGCGATCGAGGCTCGGCTCGCGCGCGAGCGGATCGACGTGACGCTTCCGGTCCGGCCCGAGAGCGCCGGACGCATCCACCCGGTGAGCCACGTCGTCGATGAGATCACCGCGATCTTCGCCGACATGGGCTTCGCCATCGCCGAAGGTCCCGACATCGAGGACGACTTCCACAATTTCGAGGCACTCAACATCCCGGCCGAGCATCCGGCGCGGCAAATGATGGATACGTTCTACTTGCGCGACGACGCGAGCGGCGGGCGCAAAGTGCTCCGCACCCACACCTCGCCGGTCCAGATCCGCCACATGCAGGCGCACCAGCCGCCCTACCGGATCATTGCGCCCGGCCGGGTCTACCGCTGCGATTCCGACATGACGCACTCGCCGATGTTCCATCAGGTCGAGGGCCTGGCGATCGACCGCGCGATCCACATGGGGCATCTGAAAGGGTGCCTGTTCGAATTCGCGCGCAGCTACTTCGAGGTCGACCGGCTTCGCGTCCGCTTCCGCCCGAGCCACTTCCCGTTCACCGAGCCCTCGGCCGAGATGGACATCGGCTGCGCCTGGAAGGACGGCGAGCTTCGTATCGGCGAGGGCGACGATTGGCTCGAAATCCTTGGTTGCGGCATGGTCCATCCCAAGGTGCTGACCGCCGCGGGCGTCGATCCGACCCAATGGCAGGGCTTCGCCTTCGGCATGGGGATCGATCGCATCGCCATGCTGAAATACGGCATTCCCGATCTGCGCGCGTTCTTCGAGAGCGATCTCCGCTGGCTCCGCCACTACGGCTTCAGCGCGCTCGATCAGCCCTCGCTCGCCGAAGGACTCGCGCTATGAAGCTCACCCTGGGCTGGCTCAAGGAGCATTTGGACACCCAGGCCGACGCGCGCGCGGTCGCCGACCAGTTGACCGCGATCGGGCTCGAGGTCGAAGCGGTCGAGGACAAGGGCGCGGCGCTGTCGGCGTTCACGGTCGCCTACGTCGTCGAGGCCAAGCCGCATCCCAACGCCGATAAGCTCCGTGTCTGTGTCGTCGATACCGGCACCGAGAAGCTTCAGGTCGTGTGCGGCGCGCCCAATGCCAAGACCGGCATGAAAGGCGTGTTCGCGCCGGTCGGGACCACCGTTCCCGGCACCGGCGTCAAGTTGACGCAAGCCAAGATCCGCGGCGAGCTTTCGAACGGCATGCTGGTCTCGGAGCGCGAGATGGGTTTGTCGGACGAGCATGCGGGCATCATCGAGCTTCCGGCCGACGCGCCGGTCGGCAAGCCGTTTGCGAGCGTCTTGGGCCTCGACGATCCGGTGATCGACGTCGCGATCACCCCGAACCGCCAGGACTGCCTCGGCGTCCGCGGAATCGCCCGCGACTTGGCGGCGGCCGGCCTCGGTAGGCTCAAACCGTTCGCCGTTCCCGCGATAGCCGGCGCGTTCGCAAGCCCGAT
>VGEO01000017.1 GCA_016869275.1 Alphaproteobacteria bacterium
CCGCGGCCCGCGACCCCGGTTCAGACCGTCGCCGCCGCGCCGCCGCCGGTGACGCCGCCGGCGCTGGCGCAAACGGGCGTGGTGCGTCCGGCCGGCGCCGTGCAGTTGGGCGGTTACACCACCAGCGGCACCTCGGTGGCCCAGGTATTCGCCGAAAAGATCGCACAGTCGTCGGCGACCGTGACGACGCTTCCGACCCACATGGGCTTTCAGCAGGGCTCGCTGCCGACGTCGACGGCGTTGGCGGTGACGCCGCAAGGGTCGCTCGTGCTGCCGGCCGGTTCGCCGGCGCCGAGCTTTACCGCGGCGCAGACCCAGGTCGGATCGGCGCCGAGCCCGGCCCCGACTACGGCCCGCGCCGGCCAGCTCCGGGTGCCGATTCGCGCGGCTGGCGGCCCGGCCGGCAGCCCGGTCGTGGTCAAGTTCGAGCACGGCTCGGCCCAGATCGGCGAGACGGTGCGCGCGCGGCTGAAGGCCTTGGCCGACGAACAGAAGGCGCGCGGCGGTACGATCGTCGTGGTCGGCCACGCCTCGAGCCGGACCCGTAACCTCCCGGTCGACAAGCACAAGCTCGCCAATTTCGGCATTTCGCTCGATCGCGCCCAGGCGGTCGCGCGCGAGCTGATGCGGATGGGGTCGGCGCCGCAGGCGATCGCGGTCGAGGCCCGGGGCGACTCGGATCCGATCTATCACGAGTCGATGCCCGCGGGCGAAGCCGAGAACCGCCGCGTCGAGGTGTTCCTCCATTCGTAACCGCGGGGCGCGCGGCATCACAATCGCGCCATGATCGAGACCTATCGTCACCGGCGGCGCGTCGAAGCCGACGCCCGCGGGCGCGGTTTCTGACAAGCGACGACGGCCATGGATTTCCACACCATCAAACGTTTGCCGCCCTACGTCTTCGACGAGGTCAATCGGATGAAGGCGCAGGCGCGCGCGGCCGGCGCCGACATCATCGATTTCGGGATGGGCAATCCCGACATGCCGACCCCGCCGCACATCGTCGAGAAGCTGGTCGAGGCGGCGAGGAATCCGCGCACCCACCGCTATTCGGCCTCGCGCGGCATCGCCGGGTTGCGCAAGGCGATCGCCGGCTATTACCAGCGCCGCTTCGGCGTCACCCTCGACCCCGACAAGGAGACGATCGTCACCCTGGGCTCGAAAGAGGGCCTGGCGCATCTCGCCCTCGCCATCACCGCGCCCGGCGATACCATCATCGTCCCCAACCCGAGCTATCCGATCCACACCTACGGGTTCATCCTGGCCGGCGCCAACATCCGTCACCTTCCGGTCGGTCCCAACCAGGATTTCATGAACAACCTGGCGCGGGCGGTGAAGCATTCGGTGCCGAGCCCGCGCGTCCTGGTGGTGAGCTATCCCTCGAACCCGACCGCGCAGGTGGTCGGCCTCGACTTCTATCGCGAAGTCGTCGATTTCTGCCGCGCCAACAACATCTACATCGTCTCCGACATCGCCTATTCGGAGATTTACTTCGACGACGTGCCGCCGCCCTCGATCCTGCAGGTCAAGGGCGCCAAGGAGATCGCGATCGAATTCACGTCGCTCTCCAAAACATACGCCATGCCGGGCTGGCGCATCGGCTTCGGCTGCGGTTGCCCGACGCTGGTGCACGCGCTGTCGCGGGTAAAGTCCTATCTCGATTACGGCGCGTTCACGCCGATCCAGATCGCCGGCACCGCCGCGCTCAACGGCCCGCAGGATTGCGTGGCTGAGATCCGCGCGATCTACAAGGCGCGCCGCGACGTCCTGGTATCGAGCCTGAAGACGGCGGGGTGGGAGATCCCGAGCCCGGCCGCCACCATGTTCGCGTGGGCGCCGTTGCCGCCCTCGTGCGCGGCGATGGGCTCGCTCGAATTCTCGAAACTCCTGCTCAAGGAAGCCCACGTCGCGGTCTCGCCCGGCGTCGGCTTCGGCGAATACGGCGAGGGTTTCGTGCGCATCGGCTTGGTCGAGAACGAGCAGCGCGTCCGCCAGGCCGCCCGCAACATCAAGCGGTTCCTGGGCCGGCTCCACAACGCGGAGGCGGCGCAGGACGCCCCGCCGCCCCGGTTGCAGGCCGCCGCCTCTTGACCGCCGACCTCCGCATCGGCATCGCCGGCCTCGGCACGGTCGGCGCTGGCGTCTTGAAGCTGCTCGCCGAGCATCGCGATCTCTTGCGCCAGCGCTGCGGCCGCGGCCTCGCGGTCGTCGCCGTCTCCGCGCGCGACAGGAACCGCGAACGCGCGGTCGCCTGGGCGCCGGCGCGCTGGGTCGACGATCCGGTTGCGCTCGCCGCGGCGCCCGACATCGACGTCGTGGTCGAACTGATCGGCGGCAGCGCCGGGGCGCCGCGGGCGCTCGTCGAGCAGGCGATCGCCGCCGGGAAATCGGTGGTGACCGCCAACAAGGCGCTGATCGCCGCGGCCGGCACCCAACTCGCGCGCGCCGCCGAACGGGCCGGGGTTTCGCTCTTGTTCGAGGCGGCGGTCGCGGGCGGTATTCCGATCCTGAAGGCGGTTCGCGAGAGTCTGGCCGGTAACCGCCTGACCCGCGTCTATGGCATCCTGAACGGCACCTGCAACTACATCCTCACCAACATGCAGGAGACCGGCCGGCCGTTCGCCGAGATTCTCGAGGAAGCGCAAGCGCTCGGCTACGCCGAGGCCGATCCTTCGTTCGACGTCGACGGGATCGATGCCGCGCACAAGCTCGCCATCCTGACCAGCCTCGCGTTCGGCTGCGCCGTCAATTTGGACGCGGTCTACGTCGAGGGCATCCGCGACATCTCGCCCGCCGACATCGCCTATGCGCGCGAACTCGGCTTCCGCATCAAGCTCCTGGCGATCGCGCGGCGCGACGGCGCCGCCATCGAGCAGCGCGTCCACCCGTGCATGGTGCCGCTCGATACCCCGATCGCCCATGTCGGCGGCGTCTTCAACGCGGTCGTGACCGAGGGCGACTATGTCGGTCGCGCCGTGTTCGAGGGCCGCGGCGCCGGCGCCGGGCCGACCGCGTCGGCCGTCGTCGCCGATCTCGTCGACATCGCGCGCGGGCTCGAGGTCCCGGCGTTCGCGGTGCCAGCCGCCGAGCTCGAGGCGGCGGCGGTGGCGCCGATGGCGGCGCACCGCGGTCCCTACTACGTGCGGCTATTGGTGGTCGACAAGCCGGGCGTCATGGCCGACATCGCCGCGATCCTCCGCGACGAGCGGGTCTCGATCGAATCGGTCCTGCAGCGCGGCCGCTCGCCCAACGAGCCGGTGCCGCTCGTGCTCACCACCCACGACACCGAGGAGCGGCAAATGAAGGCCGCGCTCGCCAAGATCGCGAGGCTCGACTCGGTGATCGAATCGCCGCACCTTATTCGGATCGAACATCTTTAGAGGGGCCAGCGATGGCTGATTTGCTCGAACGATATCTGACGCTCGAGGCCGCCCGCGTCACCGAGGCGGCGGCGATCGCCGCCGCCGACCTGGTCGGACGCGGCGACGAGAAAGCCGCCGACCAGGCCGCGGTCGACGCGATGCGCAAGGCCTTCAACGACGTCAAGATCGACGGCACCGTGGTGATCGGCGAGGGCGAGCGCGACGAGGCGCCGATGCTCTATATCGGCGAGAAGGTCGGAGCCGGCGGGCCCAAGGTCGACATCGCGCTCGATCCCCTGGAAGGCACCACCATCACCGCCAAGGGCGCGCCCAACGCGCTCGCGGTGGTGGCGTTCGCGGCCGAGGGCTGCCTTCTGAACTCGCCCGACGTCTACATGGAGAAGATCGCGGTCGGCGGCGGACTCCCCGAGGGCATCATCGATCTCGACACGCCGCCCGAGAAAGTGATCCGCGAACTCGCCAAGGCCAAGAAGCGCGAGGCCGCCGACATCGTCGCCTGCATCCTCGACCGGCCGCGCCACGCCGATTTGATCGCGGCGGTGCGCAAAGCCGGCGCGCGCGTCCGCCTGATCCCCGACGGCGACGTCGCCGGCGTGATCGCGACCGCGACGCCCGAGACCGGGATCGACGTCTATTTCGGCGTCGGCGGCGCGCCCGAGGGCGTGCTCGCGGCGGCGGCGCTGCAATGCATCGGCGGCCAGATGCAGGGTCGGCTCGTGTTCCGCACCGACGACGAGCGCGGCCGCGCTACCCGCATCGGCATCACCGACTTCAAGCGCAAGTATGACCTGGACGACTTGGCCAACGGCGACGTGATATTCGCCGCGACCGGCGTCACCGACGGTTCGATGCTGCGCGGCGTCCACAAGTACCCGGGCGGCTGCACCACCGACACCATCATCATGCGCTCGTCCTCCGGGACCGTGCGCTGGATCCGCGCCCGCCACGACTTCGAGCGCCGCGCCGCCGCCCTGAAGAAGCGGAAGTAGTCGCACATCGGGGATCATTCGATGACCGCCGGCGGCGTGAAGGTGCCCGTCCTCGGCGTCGAGCGGTCGATTGGCGGCCGCGTCTGGCGGGCGCGGCTCGATGACGAGCGCCGGGCCCAGGCGATCGCCGAGCAGGCCGGCGTCCCCGAGATCGTCGCCCGGGTGCTCGCGGCGCGCGGGGTCGAGCCCGACACCTGCGCCCGCTATCTCAAGCCATCGCTCAAGGCCGATCTCCCCGATCCGTCGTCGTTTCGCGACATGGACCGCGCCGCGGCGCGGCTGGTGCAGGCGATCGAGCGCGATGAGCGGATCGCGATCTTCGGCGACTACGACGTCGACGGCGCCACCTCGGCCGCACTTCTGATCCGGTTCCTGAAGGCGGTCGGCGCCAGCCCGATGCTCTACGTCCCCGACCGCATCAAGGAAGGCTACGGCCCCAACGCGCCGGCGCTGCTCGGGCTCAAGGCTGCCGGCGCCGGCCTCGTCATCACCGTCGATTGCGGCATCGTCGCGTTCGAGGCTCTAGCCGCCGCCGCCGACGCCGGGCTCGACGTGATCGTGATCGATCATCACTTAGCCGCGCCCGAACTGCCCAAGGCCGCCGCGATCATCAATCCGAACCGGCTCGATGAAAGCGGCGCGCACAAGCAACTGGCGGCGATCGGGGTCGCGTTTCTCCTGGTCGTTGCCACGAACCGCGCGCTCCGCGCCGCCGGCCGCTTCGTCGATCGGCCCGAGCCCAACCCGATCGCGTGGCTCGACCTGGTCGCGCTCGGCACCGTCTGCGACGTCGTGCCGCTCACCGGCTTGAACCGCGCCTTCGTCCTGCAGGGGCTCCGGGTCATGGCGCGGCGCGGGAATTTGGGGATCGCCGCGCTGGCCGATTCGGCGCGGCTCGAAGAACCGCCCGGCACCTACCATGTCGGCTTCGTGCTGGGCCCCCGCGTCAACGCCGGCGGCCGGGTCGGGAAGTCGGACCTGGGTGCGCGCCTGCTCGCGACCGAGGATGCGGTCGAAGCGGGGGCGATCGCGGTCGAGCTCGAGCGGCTGAACGCCGAGCGGCGCGCGATCGAGGCGCAGGTGACCGAAGAGGCCGAAGCGGCCGCGGCCGGGCAGGACGCCGCCAACCCGCTTGTGTTCGTGGCCGGCAAGGGCTGGCATCCGGGCGTCATCGGCATCGTCGCCAGCCGCCTGAAGGAGCGGTTCGGCAAGCCCGCGTTCGTGATAGGCTTCGAGGGCGCGCTCGGCAAGGGCTCGGGCCGCTCGGTGCCGGGCGTCGATCTGGGCGGCGCGGTGACGGCGGCGCGCGAAGCCGGGCTCCTGGTCAACGGCGGCGGCCACACGATGGCGGCGGGGCTGACGGTCGAGGCCGACAAGGTCGCGGCCCTGGGCGAGTTCCTCAAAGCACGCATGGCCCGGAGCATCGGCTCGGCCAGCCCGAGCGGCGCGCTCGCGATCGACGGCGCGCTCGCGATCCGTGCCGTCACGACCGAGCTGTTCGATCTCCTGGAGGCGGCCGGGCCGTTCGGGGCCGGCAATTCGGCGCCGTGCTTCGTCCTGCCGGCGGTGCGGGTGGTTCGGGCCGATCCGGTCGGCGCCAACCACGTCCGCTGCATTCTGACCGGCGGCGATGGCGGGCGCTTGAAGGCGATCGCGTTCCGGGTCGGCGACGGGCCGCTCGGCGATGCGCTGACGCAGCAGTTGGGCCGCCCGCTCCACCTGGTCGGGCACTTGCGCGCCAATTTCTGGCAGGGCGTGCGTTCGATCGAATTCGAGATCAAGGATGCCGCCTATGCGCGACCGGAATAGACGTTGACAATCGACAGGCGACACACGACACACGAAACTTCGATGATCCGATCGTTCAAACATCGGGGGCTGAAGGCCCTTGACGCGGCGGCCGGGAAGGCGCGTTTGCGGTTTCCGTGTCGGACAATTGGCGGGTGACGTTTCGATTCGAAGATGGACATGCGGTCGACGTCGATTACGTCGACTATCACTAAGGGGACGAGAACGTGGCGATGCACAACCCACCGCATCCTGGCGGCATCGTTCGCCGTCAATGCTTGAAGCCGCTCGGGCTCACTGTGACGGCCGCGGCCAAGGGCCTCGGCGTCACGCGCCAGGCGTTGTCCGATCTCCTCAACCAGCGGGCCGGCGTTTCGGTCGACATGGCGGTGCGGCTTTCCAAAGCGTTCGGATCATCGCCCGAGACGTGGCTCAGCCTGCAGATGGCCGATGATTTGTGGCAAGCCCGGACGCGCGCCGCATCGATCGTCGTCAAGCGATTCAGGGCGGCCTAAGCCCGCGCGCTCCAGCTTAGGGGAGCTTGCTTTCCGAAACCGAGGCCGCTAAGACCTCCCGCGTACGGGTTCTCGTCCCCATCGTCTAGAGGCCCAGGACACCGCCCTTTCACGGCGGTAACAGGGGTTCGAATCCCCTTGGGGACGCCAGCTTTTCCGGGAATTTTCAGCAGCACGTCGGACGGCCGAGAATTGACAGTCTCTTGCCATCCTTCCTAAGGTGGAGGTCAAAGCTTTCAAGGGGAGTTCCCGTGAACGCACCGGCCACTGCCACCCTGCTCAAGGGGGCTCATGTCATCGACCCAAGCCGCAATATCGACAGGATCGCTGACGTCGCGATCGCCGACGGGAAAATCTGCGATCCCCAGCGGCTGCCAGCCAATGCACAGGTAATCGACGCCGCCGGGAGCTACGTCACCCCAGGCTGGATCGATCTCCATGTTCATGTCTACGGGACACTCGGCTTCGCCGACCCCGACAGCATCGGCATCTACCAAGGCGTCACGTCCTACGTCGAAGCCGGTGGTCCCGGCATCGGCACGATGGACGAGTTTCTTAGCCTGCTCGAAGGCAAGACCGTCACCAGCCTCTACGCGGGCCCTTTCCTCCGCCCGATGGGCATCCTCGGCCTCAGCTTCATCGAAAGCGAAGTCCGCTCGCTGACCGACGTTCCAATTGCCGACTGGATCGACTTCCACAAGGCGCATCCAGGCCTCTTGCGCTATCTGAAGGTCGGCTCCATGAGCGGTTACGGCGCTGGCGTCATGAAGCTCGCCAAGGGTCTGGCGGAGATTCTCGCTCTGCCGCTCTACGCCCACATCGGCGAGCACCAACTGCAGCCGGGTAAGGAGTCCGCCTACGACATTTACCGCGTGGCCGAAGCCGGCGACATCGTCACCCACATCTATCATGGCAATCAGTGCGGCATCCTCGACGCCGACGGCAAAGTCCTACCGCTGGTGCGTCAGGCCAAAGCGCGCGGCATCCTCTTCGATGTCGGCTTCGGCGGCTACAATTTTAGTTGGGACGTAGCCGAAGCGGCCTATTCGCAGGACTTCCTGCCCGATCTCATCAGCTCCGACCTGCAGCAGTTCAACGTACTCGGCCCCTGTTACTCACTGGCCAACGTGATGACCTGCATCCTCAAACTCGGCATGCCGTTGCCCGAGGTGGTGAACTGCGTGACGAGCAAAGTCGCCCGCGCGCTTGGAATGACGGGCTTTGCCGGCTCGCTTAAACCCGGGATGCCAGCTGATGTGACCGTCTTCCGTATCGAGAGTGGCGCGTTCGAGTTGGCGGATACGCGCAGCCAGTCGCGCATGACCGATCGACGCCTCGTCCCGACAATGGCCTTCAAGGCGGGCGTCCGCGTCGATTGCGAGATGGAGCGGTGTCGGAGTGAACAAAATTGGTTGCTGCAGTTCGCCGAGGATCACGTTCCGGATCGCGCGAAGTGGCTGTCCTCCCGTCAGCGGGGGTTCCTCACCGCGTTGGCGACGCGGCTGGCACCGATCCAGTGGGACCTCTACGCTTCCGAACGGCTGGATTACCAGAAGGCGCTCGAGTTGCAGCGCGCTTTCCACGAAGTCCGCCTGCAACAAGGTCTGCCCATGGGCGAAGCGCTGACTGCGGTATTCGACAGCCTTCTCGACCACCCCTTCACGATGCAAGTGGGCCTATTCTTGTTGCGTGTGGACCGAAGCCTCGTCCTCAAGCGGCTGAGCGAAGTCGGAATCGGCCGCTCCAAGGTCGCCTAGCGCCGAGCGAATGCGGTGACGGAGCGAACGCAGACTGGCGAGAGCGCCGTGTCGGAGCAAGTCGGTGCGAATGATTGGCAACGGCTGGACGGCGTAGATCCTGCCACGGCTGAATTTCCACTGCGTACGCGCTACAACGGTCAGCCGATCGTCGTGCTACGCACGGCCAGCGGCTATCGCGGCATCCAGCGGTCGTGTCCGCACCAGAAGAGGTCGTTGCACGATGCCCACTTTCAGGGCGATAGCATGATCCGCTGCCGTTCGCACGGCTTCGTCTATCGGCTATCCGACGGCCGGGGGGTCAATTGCCCGGGCTTTCGGATTCAGGTCTACGACGTGAAGGCGGAGGACGGCAGTCTGCTGGTGCGTCCAGCGTCATAACCGCCCCACGTCCCGACTTGCGCCGGTCCGAAGGTCTCAGATACAGCGCCGGCTAGCAGAAAGTAGGCGCGGTCAAATCTTCTTTCCCGGCTCTTTGGATCGACGACGAGAACATACGCGACCTTGGGATACCCGACGTTCGATCTTCCTTGGAGAGCACCCGATGGCCACGAGCGACGCAGAGCATCCCCGGCACGATGCCTCAGTCGCTGCCTCTGTCACGACCGGCGGTCTTGCGGTCATGATCTCGATTGGGGCGATCGGCTACGCCCTCGATGCTTTCCGGCTCCTCGGTGTCGGCATCTATACCGAGCAGTTCCTCGCCGGGATGCTCGCACTGGCGCTCGCGCTTGGCTTCTTGAATCTACCTGCGCGCCGCAATGCACCGCGCGACGGCGCGCCCTGGTACGACTGGCTCGCTGCCGGCCTCTCCTTCGCTTTGGCGAGCTATGTCGCAATCGACTATCCCCGATTTCCGGCGATGATGGCGACGGCGCCGTGGCCGTTGACGGCCGTATGCGTCCTTCTGCTCGCAGCCGTGCTGGAAACGCTGCGCCGCGCCGCCGGGAATGTGCTGGTCGGTCTTTGTCTCTTCTTCATCGTCTATGCGCTGCTGGGCCATCTAGTGCCGGGTCGCCTGCAGTTACGGCAGATCGCCTTCGAGGATTTGATGATCTACCTAGCGGTCGACGCCAACGCAGTGCTCGGCTCGCCGCTCGCAGTCTCGGTCACCGTGGTGATCGCTTTTGTGCTGATGGGACAACTCTTGTTCCTGTCGCGCGGCTCGGAGTTCTTCACTGACTTGTCGCTCGTGCTTATGCGGCGCCAGCGCGGCGGCGGAGCCAAGATCGCCGTGGTCGCCTCGGCCCTGTTCGGGACGATCTCCGGCAGTGCCGTCTCCAATGTCGCGTCGACGGGCGTGGTGACTATCCCGTTGATGCGGCAGGGTGGCTATGCGCCGCATCAAGCAGCCGCGATCGAGGCCACCGCGTCGACAGGGGGCCAGCTCATGCCGCCGGTCATGGGCGCGGCCGCTTTCCTGATGGCGGAATTCCTACAGATTCCCTACCGCGAGGTGATGCTGGCGGCGTTGGTCCCATCGCTGCTCTACTACCTAGCGCTTTTTCTACAGGCCGATCTACTCGCGGCCAAGGGCGGGATGGCTCGAATCGATGCCGCGGCGATCCCGCCGATCCTGCCTGTACTGCGTGGGGGCGGCACTTTCATCCTGCCGTTCGCAGTGCTGATCGTCGGCCTCTTCAATTTCAACTTGGAGCCGTCGACGGCGGCGCTCTACGCGAGCCTGGCGATCATCTTCGCTGGCGTGGTGCTCGGCTACAAAGGCAACTACATGCGGCTGTCCCAACTCGGCGCCGCGTTGGAAACCACCGGCTACGCGGTGCTCGAGATACTGCTAATTGCCGCCGCCGCCGGCATCGTCATCGGCGTTCTCAACGTCAGCGGCTTGGGTTTCGCGCTCACGCTGTCGCTGGTTCAACTTGGCGGCGGCAACATGTACGTGTTGCTGATTCTCACGGCCGCTGTCTGCATCCTGCTAGGGATGGGCATGCCAACGACCGGCGTGTACGTTCTTCTCGCCGCTCTGGTCGCGCCGGCACTGATACAGGCCGGAATCGGCTCGATCTCGGCGCACTTGTTCGTCCTTTACTTCGGGATGATGTCGATGATCACCCCGCCGGTGGCCTTCGCGGCCTTCGCCGCGGCGACGCTCGCCAATGCCGATCCGATGCGAACCGGTTTCGAGGCCGCCAAGTTCGGTTGGCCTGCCTATGTGGTGCCCTTCCTGTTCGTGGCTTCGCCCAGTCTGTTGCTGCAGGGCTCAGCTTGGGAGCTTGTCCTCGCGGTGGCCACGGCAATCGGTGGCGTTGGGCTCGTCACGATAGGCGTCACCGGCTACGTGGTCCGGCCCCTCAAGGCGCCGGTCCGCACCGCCTTCGTCGTATTCGGAATTGCGTTGATGATCCCGGCCGGCGCCTTCGATGGGGCGATCTGGACCGATATCGGCGGTTTCGTGGCCGGCGGCGCTCTGCTTATCCGCGAATTCGTCGGCGCACGACGCGGTGCTGCCCCGTCGAATGCGGTGCGCTAGCCCGACACCGCGTCCGACGTAAAGGCGGGCAGCCTTCGATCAGCCTTTCGGCGGCCACTGCTTCGTTTCTTCATAGAATTTGATCGCGCCGGGGTGGTAAGGCACGTCGATCGGGAAGGTCATCCCCTGGGGATCGAAGCTCTCGAACAATGCGTGGACAGCGACAAGCGCTTCCTTGTTTGACTGAAGCGCCTTGACCATTCCATAGACCGCATTGTCCGGGACGTTAGCGCCTACCGCCAGAATCGTCGGGTAGCTCATCATCGGCGTCGGCGTGCCGACACCGACTGTGCCGGGGCCGGGTTGCATAACCCGTACCAGCGTGCCGGGAACAATGTCCTGCATTGCCTTCACCCGCACCGAGTCGGTCGAGAACGGTAGATATCTGACGCCACCGACGGAGGCGTCGATTTGCGTCACCGCCGCCGTACCGACGACGTGGAATGACGCATCGACCGCATTTGAGGACAGCGCTTCCGCTGCCTTCGTCAAATTCGGCACCAAGACGGGCTTGAAGTCGTTCTCGGTCATTCCTGCATTGGCCATGGTCGCCCGGACCAGAGGGAGGACGATGGTCTGACTGGCATAGCCCCAGGCGACACGCTTTCCTTTGAGGTCGGCCAAGGTATTGATGCCGGAGTCCTTGCGAACGACGAAGGACACATAGAAGTCGTTCAGTCGCGCGGCGATTCGTAGGTTCTTATTTGGGTTGTCCTTGAATGTGTCTTGACCCGCATAAGCCAACGCCGCCTCGATCGAATTCATGACTCCGAAGTCGATCTTGCCTTGGTTGAGCAGCGGAATGTAGGTCGACGTACCGGCATAGGGCTGAACGACCGCCTGCATACTCGCTTTCTCGACAGCGACCTTTGCGACCGCGCTTGCCATGGTATAGCCGGAGGAGCCCTGGGCATTGCTCGCCACGCCATAAGTCTGCGCAGCTGCAACTCCTGGTCCCAGAACGATCGCGGACGCAACGGCAATCGGTAACGCGAGATTCATGGTTCTCCTCCCTGATGCGGCTTGATGCGGGCTCGATTGCGCGATCCCGGAGACCGCGGTTATACGTTGAATATCGTGGCGTCGACTTCGATTGCAACTGCAAAGATTTCCTAGGCTTCTAGGTCGTGTACTCATAGAAGGGATTCACAGAGAGTAAGCGAGATATGCCGTTGTTAAAGTGGATTGTCGTCATAGTTCTCACCGTCCTGCCCCTTTCACCTTTTCACGGCGATAACAGGGGTTCGAATCCCCTTGGGGACGCCAACCAAATCAACGGCTTCGTGTTAGGAGCCGACTGCGTTCGGAAAAAGTGCGAGAAACTAGTAGGTGCGATCGCGCTCAGCGTTTGATCTCGACCTCAACGAACGCAAACTCGAACGGATTGGTGTTAATGACGTCGTGCTCGACGCCGGCGCGACGCGTGTAGGCGATCTCGCTCTTGAGCTCGCCGAAGGTCTCGGCACCGTCGGGACCGACGAGCTTCAGGCGGCCGGTCGTCATCGGCACCACGACATAATCGTAGGCGTGCCGGTGATAGCCGGTGGCGGCGCCTGGGGCGAATCGCCACTCGGTCACCTTGACGTAATCGGTGTTGACTTGGACCGTCGGTACGGCCAGCGCCGTCGCCGCTGAGCGCGCGTTCGTCATTTCGGCCACCTATCGCGAGGTCTGCGGATAAATCATCGATTCGGACGTCGCCGTCGCGACGCCTTAGGGTGCGGCGAGCGGATGCGGGCCGTCAAGCAGCGCTTGGTGCAGTTACGGGGCGCCGGTGAAGGTTGCGGACCGCGGCGACCAAGGTAAGCTCTCGCGCATGGCCCGCGCTTGGTCACGATCGGGGACGATACCGGCTGCAGCCGTTCGGCGAGTGCCGCGTCCGTTTCCTCGGCGCGATGAGTGAGCGACAGAAGCAGATTTCGCTGTTCCGGAAGTAGACGTCTAGCGGGATCCCGAGGGTAGCCTTCTTGCTTTTTCAGGGAGGTATGGTCGGGTTCCTCGCGCGCCACCTATGGCTGGCCTACGGGCTGCTGGTGGTCACGATGTTCATTTACGGCTCTTACTTCGTGATCGGCCGCGCGGTCTACGAACAGTTTCCGCCGGTCGCGTTCGCGTTCTGGCGCGCGGTGCTGTCGTGTGCGCTGCTGTTGCCGTTCGTCTGGCGGGCGATCGTGAGAAACCTGCCGCTCATCCGCCAACATGTGCCGCTCATCGTTGTGATCGGTGTCGCGCAGGCCGGACTCGGGCAGGTGATGGCGTTCTGGAGCCTCCACTCGACCACGGCGATCAACGCCTCGCTGATCGGGGCGCTGCAGCCGGCGCTGATCGTGCTGCTCGCGGCAATCCTGGTCGGCGAGCGGCTCGATCTCCGTCAGAAGCTCGGCGTCGTCGTCGCGCTCGCCGGGGCGGTGGTCGCGATCGCGCGCGGCGACCTCGCGGTGCTGCGCGACCTCGATTTCGCGGTCGGCGATCTCTTCATGCTCGTTACCGGTATTTGCTGGGCGCTCTATACGGTCCTCGTCAAGCGCCTGCCGGCCGAACTCGATCCGGTCGTCCTGTTCTTCGCGCTCACCGCTGCAGGAGCGGTCGTCGTGGCACCGTTCTATGCCATCGAAGCGTTGGTGTTCGAGAGCGCCATCGTCCTCAATACCGCGACCCTGACGAGCCTGCTCTATATCGTCGTCGTCACGGGGATCTTCTGCCTGGTTCTCCTCAACATCGCGATCCATGTGATCGGACCGAGCCGGGTCGGCGTGTTCTACAATTTGATTCCGGTCGCGACCGCCTTGATCGCGGTGGTCGCGATCGACGAGCCGCTCCGGCTCTACCACGTCCTCGGTCTGGCGTTGGTCGTCACCGGCATCTATCTCACCAGCCGATCGGCGGCCGAACGGGTATGAAGCCGCGACCGACCGCGCGTCCGCCGGTAACCCGCGCGTGGCCGGCTTCGCGACGCGCTGGATGAAATGGCTCCGGATCGGCAGCGTCGTTGGCCGAGGCCTAAATCCGGACCAGCGCCTGGACGGTCGGCGGGTCGTCGGCCGCGGCGCTGAGCGCCCGCCAATCCTGCTCGGCCGCCCAAATCGCGAAACGCCGCCAGCCGATCGCCGGGTAGGAGCGGTGCAATTGGGCGATGTCGACCCGGACGGGATTGGCGCTGTACCAGGCATAGAGGGGTGCGAGATCGGGGAAGTCGTGTCTGACTTCGTCGGCGGGGATCGAGCGATAACGGATCGGCCGCCCGGCGGCTGCGCTCAGCGCTTGCGCAGCCTCGGGTCCCGTCACGGCGTCCGATGCAATGTCGATACGTCGGCCCAAGAACCGCGTCCGCTCGGCCAGGACCAAGGCGGCGAACGCGGCGATGTCGGCGCAACAGATGTATTGGTGGCGATGCTCGGGCGAGAGCGGGTAGGCGAGCTCGCCGCGCTTGAGCCCGGCCCACAGCCAAGGAAACGTCACGACGTTTTCCATGAACGAAACCGGGGCGACGATGGTCAACGGAATACCCGCGTCGCGCAGCACCGCCTCGATTGCCGCCTTGCCGTCGAGATGCGCGAGCCCGGTGGCGCGATCGGCGCTCGCGCCTGAACTCAAAACGACATGGCCGATCCCGCTCGCCCGCGCGGCGGCAGCGATCGCCTTGGCTTGGCGGCGTTCGGCGTCGGGGCCGTCCTGGTAGCGGGTCGTCACCGCGAAGCAGGCGTCGTGGCCCGCCATCGCACGGCCGAGCTGGGCAGCGTCCTCGAGATCGCCGGCCGCGAGTGCTACTCCCTCGCCCGCCAATGAACGCGCCGCTGGACTGGTCGGATTGCGCACCAGCCCGGTCACGCGTTTGCCGCGCCCCACCAGCAGCCGGGCGAGGGCGCCGCCCTGCTTTCCGGTCGCCCCGAGGACCAGGACGCGCCGCGCGCCCACGCCGCGGCCGCGTGTCTTAGGACGAGCGTTTCGGCCAGAACCGCGGCGCGCCGTTCTCGTCGATCTGGACCATGACCGGTCGAGTCCGTACCGGATCGCCGACGGCGGGCCAGGTCACGGGGCCGCTGATGGTCTCGAAGTCCTTGAGCCGCAGGAACGCTTCGCGTACCGCTTCGCGCGACAGGTCCTTAGCATCGTTCAACACGTGGGCCAGGATCTTGATGGTGTCGTAATAGGCGGTGACGATGTTGTCGGGCGATTCGTTGGCGCGGCCGGTGAGCTTGCGCCATGTCGCCACCCATTCTTGAACGATCGGGCGCGGGTCGTCGGCGGCGTAGATGCCGTAGCCGATCGACCCTTTTCCCTCTCCTTTCGAGAGCCGCCAAAAATCCTCGTTCACGACCACGGTGTCCGATACCACTTGGGCCTTGATGCCGCGCTCGCGCAGTTGCAGCAGGAAGGTGCCGGCGTCGCCCGCCTGATGGTTGAGCACGATGGCGTCCGGATTGGCGGCGCGGATGGTGGCGACATGGGAGGCGAAGTTGCTCTCTTTGCTCTTGAACGACGTTTCGCCGAGGACGTTGATACCGAGGGAACCCAACGCCTGGCGCACCACTTTGACGTTGTTGACGGCATACTCGTCGTCGATCGTGTAGGACACGATCGCGGTCTTGGTGCCGAAGAGCTCCTTCACGCGCGCGAACATGATCGGGTAGACGTTGCTCGCGGTCGGTTGGTAACGAAACGTCCAGCGCCCAAAATCGGCGTGCGGCCATTGCCCGGCCGAACTCGGGTTGAATACGGTGATCCCGCATTTGTTGGTGTCTTCGTAGATGGCGAGCGTGCTCTTGGTGGCACCGACGCCGTAGATCACCGGTACCGCCGGATCGGCGCACAGGCGGCGAAACTCCGCGACCCACTGCGCCGTGTCGGGGAAACGAGTGTCGACTTTATAGAACTCGAGTTTGCGCCCCTTGATCCCGCCCTTGCGGTTGATCTCCTCGACCGCCGGAATCAGCGCGTGATTCCAAACCCGCTCGCCGTACTCGATGAGCGGGCCGCTGAAGATGTACGGGAACGGCAGTCGCAGCGGCTCGGCGGTCTGCGAAAGCGCAGGTCCCGCCGCCAGCCCCAACCCGAGCACGAACGCGATCAACCGCATCATGGCGAACCTCCCTGTTGGTCCCAACCGGGCAGCGGCAACGACGCCCGGATTAAGCTTGCAGACGGTACAACGCGCGCGCGTTGCCGGCGACGACCTTGGCGCGATCGACGGCGGTCAGTGCCGAAAAGTGCCGTTCGAGGATCTTCGGAGCGTTCAGGCTGATCGAGCGCACGTGCGGGTAGTCCGAGCCCCAGATCACTTGGCTCGCGCCGATGAGGCCGATCGTGTAGGCGGCGTGATCGTCATCGATGGTGCCATGGTAGACCCGGCTTTTCATGTAGTCGGAGGCGCGTTCCTTCAACTGGCGCAGATTCAAGCGGTGGCTCATCGAGCCCTGCATCTGGTCGAGCCGCCAAAGGAAGTGCGGAATCCACGACAACTCGAACTCCGAGCACACGACCGCGAGCTTGGGGAACCGGTCTAAGAGCCCGCCATAAATGAAGTCGTTGGCGAGCACGATCATGATCTCGCCATAGCCGTTGAGCAGAACGCCCGGCGACTCTTCGCGCTCTTTGGCGGTGGCGAAATGGAACGGATCGGGGAAGCTGCCGGTGCCGCTATGGAGGGTGATGGGCGCCGCCGCCTCGCTCGCCCGGGCCCAAAACGGATCGTAGCTCGGGTCGCGGTAGGCCGGCTGTCCGGACGGTGCACCCATGTTGATCATCGCGCCCTTGAAACCGCGCGCAAGGTTGCGGTTCAGTTCGGCGACCGCCCAGGCGACATCGTGCATCGGGATCATCGCAATCGGCACCAGCCGCTTGATGTCGTAGGAGCAGAACTCGAAAATCCAATCGTTGTATACCTTGGCCGCCTCGCGCAGCACCTCGGGATCCTTGCTTCGCATCTGCGCTAGCATGGCGGAGGTGTACATGACCTCGCAGGCGACGCCGGCCTCGTCCTGGAACGCGATGCGCTTTTCCGGGATGTAGCCGGCCTCGACGCCGCCCCGGGTTTCGGCGTCCTTCTCGATGTCACCCAAATTGCGCACTTGGTTGCCGGTGAAGAAAAACCGGCCCCTGACTCCACGCCATTCGCTCATGAGCCTGGGCGTGCGGTCGCCGAAGCGAGCGCTCAGCGTTTTCGACCAGAGATCGGGCGGCTCCATCACGTGCGAATCGCCGGAAATCACTCGGCCGTTCGTCGCCGTCATGCACTTCCTCCGGTTTCACGTTTGCGGGAAATGTCGTTCGGGTGGGCGGTATAGTCCCGCCTGAGGCAGTACGAGTCAAATTATTGCGGAGCCGCGCACCTTCGGCCTGAAGGCGAGAGCGATTCGCGCTGCTCCGGCCTTCCGCGGCACGATAGAAGCGGGTTCGGACCTACCATGAGGACGTCCGGCTCGGAACGCTCGACAAGGTGACAGCCCCGTTTCTGGCGCGACGACCGTGGCCTATAGTGCCGGCGTACGTTACGCCCGACTCGAGGGGCTTGTTCGAATCCATGCAGGCAAAGTTCGTCGACGTCGCCGGGGTGAGGACGCGGTACTTGTATGCTGGCGCCGGCAACAAGAAGGCGCTGCTCCTCATTCACGGCAGCGGTCTCGCCGCCGAAAGCTGGATGCGCAACATCGATGCGCTCGGCGAACAGTTCGCGGTTTACGCCCCCGACAATCTCGGCCACGGTTTCACCGACGCGATCGACCTTGGCGCGGGCATTCCGCAACCGCACACGGCCCGTCACCTCGCGCGGTTCATGGAGACGATCGGGATCGAACGGTATGCAGCCGCGGGCAGTTCCTATGGCGCCTTGATCGCCGGGCTGATGTACTTCGATCACCCCAACCGCTTGGAGCAATTGATCCTGATCGGATCGAGTTCGGTATTCGACCGCGATGAGGTCTACCGCAAGGCTTTAGCCGGTGCCTATGCCAATGCGACCAGCGCGCTCGCCAACCCGACCCTTGAAACGTGCCGCAAGCGTATGGCGAACGCCGTCTACGACGTGGCGTGCGTGCCTGAGGGCCTGCTGCTCATGCAACTGACCCAATATGCGCAACCCGATCGCCTCGACTTCTACATCCGCGCCAACCGCAACCGCTCCGAAGCGGCCGGAAAAGACGATGCGCGTATTCTCGGGAAACTCGAGCAAATCCACATCCCAACGCTGATCATCACCGGCAAACAAGACAAGCGCGCCGACTGGGAGGCGACCCAAGCCGGCGTTCGAAGAATCCCCCATGCGGAACTTCACCTCTTCGACAAGTGCGGGCATCTCCCCTATCTCGAGCACCCGAACGAATTCAACGCGCTTGTCACCGAGTTCTTGCGCCGATTCTAGCGTGGGCAATCGACGTCAATTGCGGAGTGAGTAACCGGCAACGCGGGACCGCGAACGTGAAGCCCCGACGGCCCTCCCACGAGTTCGCTCGAAATACCCTATGGTAACAACAGGTTCGGACCACTAACATTCTGTCATGCTGTCATGCTGTCGGACGCGCCGGAAGCGGTCGCCCCGACCCCGACCCTGAGGGAGGCGTTATGTTGCAAACCCTGGTCAGGCCCGTCACCGGCGCCGACGTTGCCGCCTACGAGCGCGACGGGGTCTTTTTGCTCAAGAACGCCTTCGCCCCTGAATGGGTCGAGCTGATGACCGGCTCGATCGAAGAAGTCTTGGCGTCCCCGACGGAACGCGGCTCGAACCTGAGCGGAGAGGGCGTGCCGGGTCGGTTTGCCTATGACAACTACCTCTGGGTCACCAACCGCGGTTTTCGCCGCCTCGCCTATGAGTCGCCGGCTGCAGAAATCGCGGCACGTTTCATGCGCTCGCAGCGCGTCAATCTGCTCTACGATTTCATTCTGGTGAAAGAGCCCTTCGCCGCTCAGGAAACGCGCTGGCATCAGGACGTTCCGGGCAACCCGTGCGAGGGTCGTCACACGCTTGGCATGTGGATCTCGGTCGATCACGTCACGAGGGAGTCAGGCGCCGTCGAGTGGGTGCGCGGCTCGCACAAATGGGGAAAACGCTTTGTCGCGACAACGACCGGTGACCCGAAGCGCCACACGTTCTTGTCCGGCTACGGAAACGACATCGTTGACGATGATTCGGGCTCGTTCCCGATCCCCGACATGGCCAAGGAGCGCGCCAACTATGACATCGTGAGTTTCGAAACCGAGCCAGGGGATGCCATCATCGCAAGCCTTTGGCTGCTCCACGGCGCTCCCGGAAACAGCACCGCTCGACGCCGCCGCGCCGTCGGCTATCGCTTCACGGGCGATCAAGCGACGTATGCCGTGCGTACGGCGGCGCGAACCATCAGGCCGTATGCTGATCCCGGCCTGGCCCACGGCGAACCGTTCCCGAACGATCCGAATCACCCGGTATTCCCTCGACTGTGGCCGCGATAAACGATCGGTCCCTCCCGCCAGCGGCCACATCATCAACTGTCGCCCGGGACAGCTTCGGCGCTATCGGGAATCGATTCGTACCTACTTTCGCGCTTGTCGGCATCGCGATATCGTTGACTATCGAGTGCTGAGACCGCGGCCGGACCGGCGTTCTAGATAGTCAGTCCGAGCTGGCGGCTACCGAACGGTTGCGGCGCTCGCTGATACAACTTCAGGGAGGGACAATCGTGCGCATCAAACATCAGTTGTCGTTCTTGGTGATGTTGGGGAGCGGGCTCGCCTTCGCGGGCGACGTTTCCGCGGCATCGGTTTGCAAGGAGGGGGCCGCTCCCGAGACCAAGGAACTCGTCGTCATGGCCGATTGGGTGCCGTGGGCCAATCAGATCCCGATTTTCATGGCTCAGAAGACCGGGCTGTACGAGAAAGCCGGACTGACGGTCGACTTAAAATCGCCGCCCAATCCCGCCGATCCGATCAAACTGGTGGCGATGAAGCGGGTCCATATCAGCTTCACCTACCCGCCCGAGATCATGTCGGCGCAGGAAAACACGATTCCGGTCGTCTCGATCGCGGCGCTCATCCACCAGGCGTCCGAGGGTTACATCTTCTTGACCGAGAGCGGTGTGAAGACCTTGCAAGACCTCAGGGGCAAGAAAATCGTCGGTAACAATAACCCGACCGGCAAGGCGATCATCCAAACCGTGCTCAAGTCGGCGGGAATGACGCTCAAGGATGTCGAGTACATGGACACCGGCGTTGCTGGCCAGCAATTCCTGTTGGCAAAAAAGGTAGACGCTTTCCACGGCACCTCATGGGGCACAATGAAAGTGGTTGATCGCAAACTAAAGGAAGAGGGCCGTGCACCAGCCGGTATCTTCAAGTTTGCCGATCACGGCGTTCCACCGTTTCCGTTTCTCGTCCTAGCGGCGAACCAGTCGTGGGCCAAAGAGAACCCACAGACCGTTTGCGCATTCTTGAAGGCGACCGTTCAAGGCCTGCAAACGGCTTGGAACGACCCGGAGCCGGCCAACCAGTGGCTCCAGGCGGCGCGGCCGGGCGTCATGACGCTGGAAGATCATCGCGACCGGTGGGAAGCAATGCGGCCGCTGTGGGCGGACAAGACAGGTCGTATTTTCGTTCAGGATGCGGCGGTGTGGAAAACGACGCAGGATTGGGCGCTCGAGTACGGCATCGTTCGCCAGCCGGTTGGTCCCGCGACCGATTACTTCACCAACGACTACATCGCCGAGAGCGTCGCGGCCGTCAGACTGGCTCGGTAGCCGTCGGACTGCCTCGGTAAACGTATGGCGTTTCGATTTTGACCCTTCCCCGAAAGGGGAAGGGTCTTTCTAAGCGGCTCGATCGGGACTACCGTTTCGACCGCGTTGAAATTAGTCGGATCCCAGCGGCTATGACGGGTAGTCGGCCCCGTGAAGAGCTTCCCAAACCATCCGCTGGAAGTGGTGCGTTGCGTGTTCGCTCCGCCAGGAGTGATCCGCATCGACCATGAGGCGGCCCTGACGGTAGCCGCGTGCCTTGCACCCCTGCTGCTGGAGTTCCATCGCGCTGATGTCTTGAGGGTTCGCGACATCGCGGAACCGGTTGAACGCAGCGACCTCCGCCTCGGTCGGCACCTCGTTCAAGCTGAAATTGTCGACGTACTCGAACGAGGTTTCGGGATCGTTGGGCCAGGCACTGAAGACTTTGAAGTTGGCGACTCCCCAGTGCGAGATGAACAGATAGTTCGGCCACAGGTACCAGATGTTCGACTTCTGCTGCGGTTGGTCCGGCTCGAGCCGGTAGGCCTTGTCCAGCCCCTGGTTGTCGATGTCGGAACGAACGGTTTGCCGGTGCCGTTGCCAAATCCCGTACTCGAACGACTCGCGCTTGGTCCAATCGACCGTCCGCGTTACTTCGGGATGGAGGTGCGGGCAGTGATAGCACTCGAGTTGATCGAGGATGAACTTCCAGTTCGCCTTGATCGAGAAACGGTCGCGGCGGGCAAACTTCATCCGATCGAAGCCCTTCACCGTCGCTCGAACCTGATCCTCGAGCCCCACGGTCTGACTGCGGAGTGACGGCGCGGTATCGTCGAGGTTGACGAAAACCATATTCAGCAGCGTCTCAACCTGAATCGGCACCAGACTGAAGTCTTCGAGTTTGAATCCGGCGACGTTTTCGGCGTTTCCGGCGGCACGAAGCCTGCCGTCCGTATCGTAAGACCAAGCGTGGAAGGGGCAGGTGAAGATGGTCTTCGAACCTTTTCCTTCGGCGAGGATGTGGCCCCGATGCATACAGACGTTGTAAAACGCCCGCAATTCGCCGGACTTGTCGCGAACGACAAACACCTTTTGATCGAGAATGTCGGCGGTGATGTAATCGCCTGGCTTGGCCAAGTCGTGCACGTAACCGACGAGTTGCCAGGTCTTGAACCAGATCGCTTCGCGCTCGCGCTCGAAAATCGCGGGATCGTAGTAGTAACTCGCGGGCAACGTTCCCGATAACTCGGGCTCGCGGCGAAAACGCTGGGTCGAGGCTTCTACCATCGCTTTGCCGTTAAACCAGGAACGGCCGCTCGTTCGGAACCGCTTTGACCACGGCATCGAACATCGGCGCTCCCAGCGTGTAGAACTCGCACAGAGCTCCGTCCGGGTCGCGTATGTAAAAGCTCCGCTTCAGGGGGCTGTCGATCCGCCGTTCGACCGTGCGACCGCTGCGAGTCAGGCGCTCAATAGCGGCGGACAGTTCGCTCTCGCCCGCCAGCTTGAAGCCGTAGTGATGGACGGCCGGCATCGCACCGTCGCTCTGCCGGAACAGTGCAACGTCGAAATGATAGTCGGGAGCCGATCCGGCCAGGCATACGAAATCGGACTCGGGCGACTCGTAGACCGGGCGAAGCCCATGAACGCCGCTGTAGTAGGCGACCATCGCCTCATAGTCGCGGGTCATCAGGACCGTGTGAGTGAACCCCTCGGGGTGAATCGAGGAATTCGGCACGCGTCGGATGACAGGGGTCGGATCGTAGAAGCGCTCGGTCGTCGTCGCCGATGTCTCCGGTCGCCATGACCCGGTTACCTGCCGGCCCGCTTCTCCGGCGAAAAAGCCCCGCCAATCTCGGATGGTATCGGCGTAAATCTCGTGCAGGAATCCATCGGGATCAAGCAGGTAGACGCTTTTCGACAGTTGATGATCGACGCAGCGGTGAACCATGTGGCCGCCCGCCGTCAACCGACCATAGGCGGCGACCAGATCCGACAGATTTTCCATCTCCCAGCCGAGGTGGTTGAGGCCGGGGTTCGCCGCTCGCCCGTGGGAGGGAAGGGGTTCCCCATCGTTTCCCAATTTCGCCGCCGTCGTCGTTTGGACGAGGCCGAGATCGTGGTGGGTCCGGCCGTTGGACACGAAACCCGCTTTGCTGCGGTCGATCCAATACACCTCCTCGAGTCCGACGACATCTCGATAGAACGCGAGCGACCGCTTCGCGTCCGAAACGAAAACGTTCGCGTGACCTAGTCGTCGCGGCGAGAACTGCACCTGCGGAAACGACATGTCAAATGATGGAGCTTCTTGAATCGCCATTGATCCCTGCCACCGGTAGTGATTTCGATTCGCCTCTGCGTCCGATCAAACATCAGGCGTTCGGACCGTGGATGGTATCCGAAAACCCGGCGTAGCGCGAGCGAACGGCTCCCTTGGTGCCGTTCGTCGCGGCCGCGTCTCATGATTCCGCTCCGTCAACCCGGAGGTATGGGGTCTTTGTCCGGAGAGCAGCAATCGATAGACTCTGATTGCCAAGGGGGAAATCAATGCGTGCCAAGTTCATCGACATCGACGGGATCCGTACCCGGTATCTTTACGAGGGCGAGGCCAACGAGCGCGCGCTATTGTTAATTCACGGCGGCGGCGTGTCGGCCGACACGTGGCTGTTCAATATCGATGCGCTCGCCAAGACGTTTGCCGTCTATGCCCCGGACAACATCGGGCACGGGTTCACCGCCTCGATCGAACTCGGCGGAGATCTACCGCAGCCGCATACCACACGGCATCTTGCGAGATTCATGGAGGTACTCGGCATCGAGCGCTACGCCGTCGCCGGCAGCTCTTATGGCGCGTTGATTGCGGCGCTACTCTATTTCGAGCACCCGAAGCGCGTCGAGAAGCTGATCCTGATCGGCAGCAGTTCGGTATTTGACAGCGATGAAAACAACAAAAAGGCGCTCCAAGGTGCCTACGACAACGCCGCCAAGGCGATCGGCAGCCCGGACCTGGCCGCCTGTCGACAGCGGATGAACAACGCCGTGTTCGATCCTAGTTGCGTGCCGGAAAGTTTGTTGATCATGCAGCTGACGCAGTACGCACAGCCGGACCGGGTCGAATTCTACGTGAAGGCGAACCGCAATCGGGTCAATGCCAAAGGACCTATGCAATATCGTGTCGTCGATCGGCTCGAGCAGATCCAAGTTCCGACGCTCGTCATTACTGGGAAGCAGGACAAGCGGACCGATTGGGAGAACACCGAGCGGGCGGTTAGGCGTCTCCCCAAAGGACAAGCGCAGACCATCGATCGGTGCGGGCACCTTCCCTATATCGAGCACCCGCAAGTCTTCAACAGCTTGGTCGGGAATTTCCTGTCGTCTTAAGAAGAAGATCTCGATTCGAGCGCCGACGCGAAGGTTGCGCGAACGCGCGTTGAACTTCTAGGGGGAAACTTGATGACAGGCGATCTCGTCCACTGGCCGGTATGCAAGCTCATCGGCGCTTATCGGCGGAAAAAAGCGTCGCCGGTTGAAGTCATGCGGGCGGTGCTGGCGCGCATCGACCGGCTCAACGGCAAGGTCAACGCGATCTGCCACCTCGATCGCGACGGTGCAATCAAAGCGGCAAAACAGTCGGAGCGACGCTGGGCCAAGGGCCGGCCGCTCGGACCCCTCGACGGCATCCCCGTCACGGCCAAGGATACGCTCCACATCAAGGGCATGCCGACGCGGTGGGGCTCGCCGCTCTCCGACCCGGCGCCGCAAACCGAGGATTCGGCGGCGCTGGCGCGGCTGCGCGAGTCGGGCGCGATTCTATTCGGCAAGAACACGTGCCCCGAGTACGGTACCGGCCCGGTCACGATCAATCCGCTCACCGGCATTACGCGCAACCCTTGGAATCTGACGCGGACGTCAGGCGGCTCGTCGGGTGGCGCGGCATCGGCGGTCGCGGCCGGATTCGGCCCGATGGCGATCGGCACCGATGCTGGCGGTTCGATCCGCATTCCCTGCTCGTTCACCGGGTTGGTCGGCCTCAAGACAACGCTCGGACTGGTTCCGGTTTACCCGCCGATGGTCGCGCCGTTGCTCTCGACCACCGGTTCGATCACCCGCACCGTCGACGACGCGGCGTATATCCTCAACGTGATCAAACGCCGCGATGGCCGCGACTTCCAGGAGTTGCCGCCGACCGCCGACGACTACGGCAAAGGCATCGGCAAGGGCGTCAAGGGACTGCGCGTCGCCTTCAGCCTGACGCTCGGCTACGCCGCCAAAGTCGATGATGAGGTCGCCAAGATCGTCACCGAAGCGGCGTACTCGTTCCGAAAGCTCGGCGCGCGCGTCGAAGACCGGGACCCCGGCTTCGAGAATCCGAACGCGATCGTTCGCACCTTCGTCAATGTCGGTATCGCCTACCGCACGCGCCATGGTCACGGCCAAATGGCAAGCATGGGCGAGAATCTCAAGACCAGCGTCGAGGCCGGGCTCAAGGCCAGCGCCATCGACTACGCCACCGCGTTCGATCAGCGCGCGAAATTGCATGCCCACATGGCGGCATTCCACGAAAAGTACGACCTCCTGATGACGCCGACGCTCGCGGTTGCGGCGTTCCCGGCCGAGCGCTGGTTCCCGGAAGAGTTCGCACAGTTCAACAACATCCGAGCATGGTTGCCGTTCACCAATCCGTTTTCACTGTCGCAACAGCCAGCGATCACGATTCCATGCGGGTTCACTCGCGAGGGGTTGCCGGTCGGACTGCAGATCGTCGGTGCAAAGTATGCCGATGCGCTCGTATTGCGGGCCGCCAAGGCTTATGAATCGGCCAACGATTGGAAAGACCGCCGCCCGGCGCTCGATTGATCGCCGCGCTGCCTTCGCGCCCAATGCGCGGCCGTCGACCGGGCGGCGGCCCAGACCTAAGGATGCAACGACCAGACGTGAGGACTCCGATGGCACCGAAAAGCGCGGAAACACGATCGGCGGTCGGCTTCAATCCCGATCCGGATCACGCGGTGACACTGCCGAGTTTTTATTACTGGGACGGCGAGATATGCGCGCGCGAGCGTGAGGAAATTTGGTTCAAGACCTGGCAGTTCGTCGGCCACGCCCGCGACGTCGCTCGGCCGGGCGATTTCCTCACCGCGGACATCCTCGATCAGAAGATCTTGGTGACGCGCGGCAAGGACGGCACGCTTCGCGCCTTCTACAACGTCTGCATGCACCGCGGGCACGTTCTTGCCGAAGGACACGGCAACCGGTCGATTTTCACCTGTCCGTTCCACGCCTGGTCTTACGACGCCACCGGCGCGCTCAAGGCAGCAGGCAATGCCGAGAATGTCGCCGGATTCCGCCTCGAGGACTTCGGACTCGCGGCGGTGCAAGTTGAAGTGTTTGCCAACATGGTGTTCGTGAACCTCGATCCGCGCGCGCCGGCACTCGCGGTCCAGGCCGCCGGACTCGACGCCGATATCCGCGCCCGGGTCAGAGGTTACGACGATATGGTCTCGGTCCGCGCCGACGCCCGTCCGCTCGCCTGCAATTGGAAGTACATTCTCGACCAGAACGAGTGCTACCACTGTCCGGTGTTGCACCCCAAGGTCGGGTTCGGCAGCCGCAGCAAGACGCGGTGGATCAACGAACAGCACTCGATTTGGTCGCGCCACATCAGCCGCGCCGATCCCGACGAAATCGAGGGCAGCGGCGACGGTATCATGCCGAAAGCCGACGCCGATTCACCGCTTGTCTACGAGACATACATCTGGTTCTTGTGGCCTAATCTGGTGTTCTTGAGCCACCGCGGCGCCGCAAACTTCAAGATCCAGCGGGTCGTGCCGACCGGCGCAGAAAGTTGTGTATTCAGCGTCGACAATCTCTGCCCGAGCGCGGTGCCGACCGACCGGGACATTGAAGGCATCGATTTCTACTGGAACATCGTCGTGCCGCAGGACGTCGGCGCCATGGAAGCACAGCAGCGGGGGGCGCATGCCCGCGGCTACACCCAGGGACGCCTCATGGTCGATCGCGAGCGCGGCGTACGGAGCGAACACGCCGTCCATCACTTCGACGATCTGGTCTGGCGCGCCCTCAATGGTCCAAACTACCGACTGTAATTCCGGCCGGATCGACGTCCTGGCGAACGACGAGGTCACGTCGGTTGGCTTAGTGCGTCGCGGTCGGCCTGCCGCCTGATAGATTCGGCGATCGACGTCGATCCAACATGAAAAGCACTGCCATGAACGATCGCACTCATCCGTCGGAGGATGCGCCGCTTTCCCCCGATGCTACCCGGACGCTCGCGCTGTTCGGGGCCGGCTTGCGCCTTCGCGACGCACCGCCCGCCGTTCTGCAGCAACTCAAGCGTTGCGTACTCGATGCGTTGGGGTGTTGCGTGTTCGGGGCCAACCTGCCGTGGACGAAAATCGTGGCGGCGATGATCGAGGAGCAAGGCGGTCGACCTGAGGCTTCGATTTTCGGTACCTCGATCAGGACATCCGCATCCTTCGCTGCTCTGGCCAACTGTACTGCGGGGCACGCCTTCGAACTCGATGACATCCATCGGGCGGCGATCTTCCATCCGAACTCGGTAACGGTCCCGGTCGCTTTGAACCTCGCCGAGAGGCAAGGCGGTGTAACCGGCCGTGCGCTATTGACGGCGATCCTCGCTGGATATGAGGTCGGTACGCGCATCGGTCGCGCCGCCGGGCAGGCGCTTTTTTTTCGCGGCTTTCACCCACAAGGAACCTCGGGGACGTTCGCGGCTGCCGCGACCGCCGCTCGCTCGCTCGGCCTTACGCCGGTGCAAACGCAGAATGCTCTTGGCATCGCCGGATCCCAGGCCGCCGGCCTCATGGCCGCCCAGGAGGGCGCCGACGTCAAACGTTTCCACTCCGGACGAGCCGCTCAAAGCGGGGTCTACGCCGCGCTCCTCGCCCAGCGTGGTTTCACCGGCATCGGCGATATCGTCGAGGCGCCGTATGGGGGATTCTTGAGTTCGTACGCGGGCGCGCCCGATGTCTCGCGGCTGGTGGCGGATCTCAGAGCAAGTTGGGAAGTCCTCGCGGTCGGGTTCAAGATGCACGCCGCCGTCACCAGCATACATACCGCGCTCGACGGTCTGCGTTCGATCATGGACGAGAACCGTCTGACCGCTTCCGATATCGACCGAATCGACGTTGCGGTGAGTTCGTTGACCCACAAGCATTGCGCCTGGCCGTACAACGCGAAGAGCGTCACCTCCGCGCAAATGAATCTGTATTTCGGCCTTGCCGTAATGGCGCTCGACGGCCAAGCGTTCGTCGACCAATACCGCGCCGCGCGGCTAAGCGACCCGAAAGTCCTGGCGCTGGTAAATCGGATTGAAGCGCACATCGACCCCGCGATCGACGCACGCGGCGCAGAACATCGGCATGCCTGCACCATCACCGTCACGACTCATGACGGTCGATCGGTCGCGAAGGAAGTACTTCGGCGGCACGGCGGTCCGGAGAGCCCGGTGTCTGCGGCAGGCATCGAACGGAAGTTTCGCGCCCTCGTGAAACGACGCTTGCCGAACGAAACGGCGGATAAGATCATCGATCTCGTCAACGATCTCGAACATCTCGACGATACGAACCGGCTCGTGGCCTTGCTGCGGATTTCGGCCAAAAAACACGATACAGCACGTCGGCGCTCAAGACCGAACCGAGCGTCATCGCGTCGCGTGAGTTCGCTGAGATGAACGGATTCGACGCGATCGTATTGCACGCCGGCGACGCGTGGTTTCAGCCGGTCCCGACGAACTCCCGAGGAGGTCGAGTTGCCCGAATATGACGTGATCGTGGTCGGCGCCGGAAACGCCGCGTGCGCCGCGGCTGTTTCGGCGCGCGAACAGGGCGCTAAACGGGTGTTAGTGCTCGAGAAAGCCTCAGAGGCGATGCGGGGCGGCAACACGCACTACAGCGGCGGATTGTTTCGAATCGCATTCGACCGTACCGAGGAGCTGCTGCCATTGGTTCCCGACGTCGAGCGAAAAGCGCCGGGATTCCTGAAGGGCGTCCCGCCTTACCCAGCCGCCGAATTCGCGCGCGACCTGAAGCGCGTTACCGGCAATCGCACCGACCCCGAACTTTCGACCCTTCTCATCGACCGTTCCTTCGCAACGATCCTCTGGGTCAAGCGGCAGGGCGTTCCGATGGAGGCCGCAGTCTCCTTGAGCGCGATTAAGATTGGCAACGAGATCAAATGGCCAACTGGCGCCGTCATCCGCGCCGAGCACGAAGGCGTTGGGCTTTCCCAACACTGGTTCGCCATCCTCGAGAAACAGGGCATCGAGATACGCTACGAAGCGGCCGTCGCTCGGTTGATCCAGGATAAGAAAGGCCGCGTTACCGGCGTCATCGCCGACGGCAGCGACGGCTACACCGAGATATCGGCCAAAGCGGTCGTTCTCGGCTGCGGCGGATTCGAGGCGAACCCGGAATGGCGCGCCCGCTATTTGGGCCGCCCCTGGGATCACGCCAAAGTCCGCGGTACACCGCACAATACCGGCGACGGACTGCGTATGGCGATCGATATCGGCGCGCTACCGTACGGGCACTGGACCGGCTGCCACTCGACCCCGATCAACGCCGAGGCGCCGGCCTATGGCGATCGCAAGTTGACCGACAAGACCAATCGCCTTTCCTACCCGTTCGGCGTTCTCGTCAACGGACAAGGCCGCCGTTTCTTCGACGAAGGCGAGGATTTCCAGTGGTACACCTACGCCAAGCTCGGCGGCATCATCCTCAACCAGCCGGGCGGCGTGGCGTATCAGTTCTTCGACTCGAAAGTGCTTCACCTGCTCGAAGGTCGCTACAAGACCTCGCAGCCAGTCAAGGGTGAAACGCTGACCGAGGTCGTCGCCCAGCTCAACGTCGATCGATCGGCCTGTCTGCGAACGCTCGCGGAGTACAACGACGCCGCGCGTAACGACGGTTTCGACCCGACCGTGCTCGACCACCTGGTGACGAAGGAACTGGCGCTCCCCAAATCGAACTGGGCACTCCGGCTCGACAAGCCGCCGTTCGTCGCATACCCCGTGACCGGCGGCATCACTTTTACCTTCGGCGGCGTCCGCATCGACAGCACCGGCCGCGTCATCAATGTCGCCGGCAAGCCGATTGCCGGCCTTTTTGCCTGCGGCGAAATGGTCGGCGGACTGTTTCACAACAACTATCCGGGCGGCACCGGGCTCGTGTCCGGTGCGGTCTTCGGCAAGATCGCCGGCGCCGCGGCGGCGGCAGCTTGAACGTCGAGCGGTGACGCAGATCCGCATCCCGGCGGTCTTTATGCGCGGCGGCACCAGCCGGGCGCCGGTGTTCCATCGCCGCGATTTGCCGCAGTCCCGCGCCGACTGGGATTCGATTTTCCTGGCGGCGATCGGCAGCCCCGATCCGAACGGGCGCCAACTCGACGGTTTGGGCGGCGGCATTTCCTCGCTGTCCAAGATCGTGGTGGTAGGTCCGCCGTCGCGCGCCGACGCCGACGTCGACTACACCTTCGGTCAGGTTCTGGTCGGCGAACCGGTCGTCGACTACAGCGGCAACTGCGGCAACATGTCATCGGCGGTCGGGCCGTTCGCGGTCGACGAAGGCTTGGTCGCGCCAAGCGGAGACCGCGCTACGGTACGCATTCACAACACCAACACAAGCAAGATGATCGTCGCCGAATTCCCCCTGCGCGGCGGTCGCGCCGACGTCGAGGGCGACTACGAGCTCCTCGGCGTCGCCGGACGCGGCGCCCGTATTCGGCTGGAATTTCTCGAACCTGGCGGCGCTGTCACCGGCCGCCTGTTGCCGACCGGCCGGGCGCGGCAAGCATTGTCCGTCGCCGGACTCGGATCGATCGAGGTGTCGCTGGTCGATGCCACCAATCCCTGCGTGTTCCTTGCCGCCGCGGCGCTCGGATTGGCGGGCACCGAGTTACCCGAGGCAATCGAGCGCGACCGCGTGTTGTTGAACAAGGTCGAGGCAATTCGCGCGACGGCCGCCGTCGCTATGGGAATTGCCAAGACTCCCGAAGCAGCCAGCCGCTCGTTGCAAGCCAATCCGAAAATCGTGCTGGTGGCGCCGCCGGCGGATGCGACGACTCTTTCCGGCGCGCTCGTCGGCGCCGGCTCGATGGACCTCACGGTCCGGATGCTGTCGATGGGACGCCCGCACCGCGCCGTCGCGCTCACGGCGGCGATGTGCACAGCGGTTGCGGCTCGCGTCGATGGCACGATCGTCCATGGCGTGGCTCGACCGAGCGCGTCGGGCGCAGATGTCCGCCTAGGCCATCCGTCGGGAACCATCGACTTGGCCGCTCGCGTGCAGGGCGGTGCCGATCCGACCGCCGAAAGCGTGATCGTCTACCGCACGGCACGGCGGTTGATGGAAGGATCGATTCTGATCCCGGGCTCGCGGTTACGAAATGCCTGACTTGGCGTGTGATATCGTCATTGTCGGCGGCGGCAACGCGGCGCTCTGTTCGGCGCTAGCCGCGCGCGAAAGCGGGCTCGATGTGATCGTTCTCGAGCGCGCGCCGCTCGATGAGCGCGGCGGCAACAGTCGCTTCACCGCTGGCGCGATGCGCGTGGTCTATCGCGGCATCGACGATCTGGTCGCGCTCATGCCCGATTTGAGCCCGGACGAGCGGCGCAACACCGACTTCGGCGTCTACACGACCGAGCAGTATTTCGACGACATGGCGCGGGTGACCCAGGATCGCGCCGATCCCGATCTCACCGAGCTGCTGGTGACTCGGAGCTTTGACACCCTGGCGTGGATGCGCAGCAAGGGCGTGCGTTTCGCGCCCATGCACGGCCGACAGGCGTTCAAGGTCGACGGCCGGTTCAAATTCTGGGGCGGCCTCACGGTCGAGGCCTGGGGCGGTGGCCCGGGCTTGATCGAGGCGCTTTACGGCGCGGCGGCGAAAAACGGCGTTCGCGTCGTCTATGGCGCGCGAACGGTGCACCTTCGCCGCGACGATGACGGAATCGCAGGCGTCGAGGTTCGGATCGCCGGCCGCACGACGACGGTCGCAGCCAAGTCGGTCGTGCTCGCCTGCGGCGGTTTCGAGGCCAACACCGAGTGGCGGACCCGCTACCTCGGTCCCGGTTGGGAACTGGCGAAGGTGCGCGGGAGCCGATTCAACACCGGCGATGGTCTGCGCATGGCGCTCGACATCGGTGCCATGCCGTGGGGCAATTGGTCGGGCTGTCACGCCGTCGGCTGGGACATGAACGCGCCGCCGTTCGGCGATCTGGCGGTCGGCGACAATTTCCAGAAGCACAGCTACCCGTTCGGCATCATGGTCAATGCCGCGGGCCAGCGGTTCGTTGACGAGGGCGCCGATTTTCGCAACTACACCTACGCCAAGTATGGACGCGTCATACTGAATCAACCAGGGCAGTTCGCGTGGCAAGTCTTCGACGGCAAGGTCCTGAAGCTGTTGCGCGACGAGTACCGCATTCGGCAGGTAACGAAAAAGACCGCGGCGACGATCGAAGAGCTGGCGACGAAACTGGACGGCGTCGATGCCGCATCGTTCGTGCGTACGGTCGGCGACTACAACGCCGCGGTCATGACCGACGTCCCCTTCAATCCGACGGTCAAGGACGGCCGCGGGACCAAGGGGCTGGCGGTGCCGAAGTCGAACTGGGCCAACGTCCTCGATACGCCGCCGTTCGAAGCCTTTGGCGTCGGCTGCGGTATCACCTTTACCTTCGGCGGCGTGCGCATCGACAACGATACGCGGGTGATCGATTTGGACGGCGCGCCGATTCCGGGCCTCTTCGCGGCCGGCGAAATGGTCGGCGGCTTGTTCTACTTCAACTATCCCGGCGGCACCGGACTTACGTCGGGCGCGGTCTTCGGTCGGATCGCCGGTACGACCGCAGCGGCGTACGCCAAAGCGGCTGGGCGATAGCGGTCGGACGCCATGAACGCGATCTTTGTCGAGAGCCGATCTCGGGCTTTCGGCGCACCGCCCGCGCTTGTCCGAGCGAATGATCGACGCGGGCGCCGAATCGGTCCCGCTTGCCGGTGGCGACGTGTTGCGGGTCTCAGCCTTGCGGTTTGCCCGGACCGAACCCCATGAGTTGGCAGTAATAACGCCAAAAACCGCGAATCGGCACCTCGGTCACCGTATGGTCTTGATCGACGATGTCGCCGACGCCGCCCATCTCGATCACCGAGTGGTCGTGACGTTCGCGCCGGATCGCGCGCTGTACTTCGACCCCTGATTCGCCGTCTTCCATCGAAATCAGGCCGGCCGGGCCGACCAAGTTGACCTGGCGCAGGCGCATCTCGCGCATCGCCGGATCGTCGTCGGCATAACCGAAGAAGGTCCAGTACAAGTCGAACTCGTCGGGGTTGCGCGGGCGGATTTGCCGCGTTGCGAGCGAGTTCGACAGGCGCTGGAACATCACGCTGGGGAACAGCGACATCATGTAGATCGCCTGTCCAGCGTCGCCCTCTTCGGTGCGATACTCGACGATCGAGGGGTCCTGCAGTCGCAGCGATGCGTTGTAGACGCCGGTACCTCGGTACGCCGTTTCGACAGTTGCTAGATCATCGCTGTCGAGGTGGGCGTATTGGATTTGATGGCGGCGCAGATCGTCCATGATCGTGCCGCCTTTCTGCGTTTGACGGAACAACCCGAACGTCGTTTGGAACTGGTGCAACAGCCCGGCGTGGTAGGGGTCGGTGAGGTTCTCGAAGTAGGCCTTCCAATTCGAGGGCATGCGTTGGCGGGCATAGCCAAGGACCTCAACCGGCTTCGCGAACATGCGATCGAAAAATGCCAGCATCGGCGCGCCCAGGAAATCTTCGAGCGGTTCGACGTGGTCCGAGAATGTGCCGAATACGACGCCGCGGTAGCTCGAAACGCGCAGCATTTTCAATCCATGTTGGGCTTTGTGGAACGTCGACGGCATGCCGCCCTGGCCGTTGATGCCGCGCTGGAACGGTACGCCGATCAATTTACCGTTCAGGTCGTAGGACCAATGGTGGTAGATGCACGTGTGGTCTTTGCGGTTGCCGCCATTTTCCCGCACCAACGTCGATCCGCGATGCGCGCAGCGATTGAGGAAAGCGTAAAGCGAGCCATCGAGCGCACGGTTGACGACCACCGACCGGTCGCCGACGAACACGGTCTTGAAGTCGCCCGGTTTCGAGACCTCGGTCTCGAGGCAGAGGTAACACCAGACCGGTCCGCGAAATACCCGTTCCTGTTCGCGCTCGAAGATGTCGAGATCGCCGAATACGGCGTAGGGCACGCGGCTGAAGTCGGCCGCTGGCCAAGAAATATCGGAAAAATCGCGCATCGCCGTTCTCCGGTTGCGAGAGAGGGACGCCAGTATCCGCCGGATGCGAACGGTTGTCATCGAGGGACGCCGGCGCGGTGATAGCGAGTGGATTCTGGGCATATTGCGCTCGCTGGTGCCCTGTGGTGGTATGACGCGATGACCGAACGCACTCCCACGAACCGCATCATCTCGGGCGACTCGCACGTGATGGAGCCGCTCGATCTGTGGGCCAAGGCCCTCCATGCACGGTTCGGCGAGGCGACGCCCCGGCTCATGCCTGAGTTCCGTGGAGTGCCGGGCAAATTCTTCTACATCGGCCGCGAGGTGACGCGGCTGGAGCGGATCGACGACGAAGCGAAAGCGTCGGGCTACGCCGCCGCTGGGTTCGACCCGGCGGTGCGGGTCGCGTTCCAGGACGCGGCCGGGATCGAGGCCGAGGTGATGTACCCGACCCAAGGCATGGTACTGCTACGCTCGTGCCGCGAGGACGTGCTCAAGGACGCGGCCCAGGTCTACAACGACTGGCTGCTCGAATTCGCCAGCCACGCGCCCGAACGCTTGATCGCGATCGGCCTCGTGCCGATGCACGACGTTGGTTTCGCCGTCGCCGAACTCAAGCGTATCGCCGCGCGCGGCGTCAAAGGCGTTTTGATCAACATGGACATGCCGGCCTGGTACCCGCCCTACCGCGACAAGGTCTACGACCCGTTCTGGACCGCGGCCGAGGCGCTCGACATACCGGTCACGCTCCACAGCGCTTCGGGTCAGATTTTTTCGCCGTTCCACTACCACGACCGCAAGGACCAGGAGAGTGCGCCCAAGGCGATGCTCGCCGTGTTCGCCGAGGCCGCTAACGTCGTTGCCAACGAGTTCATCTTCGGCGGCATCTTCGACCGCTTCGAACGCCTGAAGATTGTGCTCTCCGAATTCGAACTCTCGTGGATGCCGCCCTGGATGTGGCGGCTCGACCAGATGCAATCGTCATTCGGGCACCGCATGCCGATCCCCACGCTCAAGCGCAAGGCGAGCGAGTACGTGAAGGACCGGCTCTGGCACTGCATGATCGACGACCCGCTGGCGGCGCAGGCCCTCGAATCGCTCCGGCTCGATCGGATCCTGTGGGGGTCGGATTTTCCGCACGTACGCTCGATCGGGGTCGACGCTAAAAGCGTGGTTGGCGCGCTCCTTCAGGACCTGACGCCGGCGGCGCGGAGCGGCATCGTCGCCGAGAACACGGCCGCGCTTTACGGGCTTTAGGCGTCCGCTGTCGAAACGCCGTACACTTTAGCGCACGTCTTTCCCATCGCCTCGTCTCAATCCGACAGGCCGGCGTTGTCGATCGCGTCGTCGATAACACGTGGCCTCTTTACCGCCTTTGAACTAGCGGAAGCGCGGCAGCACTTCGCTCACGAACCGCGCCACCTGGGTCTGCTGGTCGATCGCGCCGAAGCGGCAGACGAAGGCGGTGACGCCGGCTTCCGCAAACGTCTCGATCCAGCGCGCGACCCGGGCGGGCGTGCCGATCGGGCCCCATTCGTCCAGATCGAGGGTCTTGTTGCGCGTCATCTCCGGGTAGTACTGCGAGATGTACTGATCGATCCCGGCGCGGGCTTCCGCCTCGGTCGGCGCGACGTTCATCGTCACCTGATAAGCGATCGCGAGCGCGGCCGGATCGCGCCCGGCGTCCGCCATCGCCCGACGTAAGGTTTCGGCCTGGCCGGTGACCTCATCCGGGTGCCGCGCCCGGCAGCAGGTGAGCCAGCCGTCGCCGTAGCGGGCAACCCGGAGCGCGGCGCGATCGGCGGTGCGTGCCGCCGCATCCTCCTTGAAGCCTCGGAACATGCGCGGGTTCGATACCAACCACATCGGCGGCGGCCGCTGCACCGGCAGCAGCGGCGCGGGCTCGGTGCCGGAGGCAAAGGCGATGTCGTCGTAGACGAAGTGCTTGCCGGCGAAGGCGACGCGGCCTTCGGTCCACAACGCGCGGAGCACGTGGAGCCCCTCCTCGAAGATCGCGGCGCGGTCCTTCACCTCGAGCCCGAGCGCGCGGTACTCGTGCTGGACCGCGGTCTCGATCGCGTTCCCCATGCAGGCGCCGAGAATCGTGCGGCCGCCCGATATGACGTCGAGGGTCGCCCACTCGAGCGCGAGGTAGAGCGGGTTACGGGTCGCGGTGACGAGGCACGCCGTACCGAGTCGCACTTTCTTGGTCCGTTGCGACACCGCGGCCAACAGCGCGAGCGGCTCGTAGCGCGGCTTCGAGAACAGGCTGTCGCCGACCCAGACCGAGTCGAACCCGGCCTCCTCGGCGACCACCGCCATGTCGAGGAGCTCGGGCACGCCGTAGCCGGGCGCGATCAGCGCCTCACGGTTGTTGAGGTTGAGACCGAAGTGGAGAGGTTTGGCGCCGGTCATCCCGATCCCCCGTTCCGCCCGAGCTTAGCGCAACGCCGACCGTGGTTGCGCCCGCAATCGGCGCCTCGGCGTCATGACGTACTCAGCGCATCAGCGAGGGCAGCGCGAGCGCGATTGCCGGCACGAAAACAAGTAGTGCCAGGCGGACGATGTCGACCGCGATGAACGGCGCGAGCCCGCGGAAATGGTCGCGATCGTCACCTCGGGCACGATCGCGATCGCGACGGCGGTGGCGATCACGGTCGATGCCGCCAGGCGTCGCGCATGCGGGTGATCGTCGACGATGGGGTTGGTTCGCCATCAGGACGCGAACGGCGCCGGCTCGAAACGAAAAACCCGCCCGAATCGAGCCTGGTCAGTCGCGGCCGTGTTGGACCTGCATCGCACGCAGGATCCGGACACCCTCGGTGAAACCGTCGAGCTCGATCTCCTCGGCAAACGCCTCGCGGCCGTGATCGGTGAAGCGGATCACCGCCGACTTGGCGCCGGCCAATGCCGCGACCAGGGCGGCGCCGCCGGCGCCCTTGATCGTGCAGGGGCGACGGCAGTCGGCGAGCGAGAAGCGTTGGCGACCGCGATCGATTTCAATCGCACCAGTGCGGCCGAAGCTCGTCTGCCGCTCGTACTCGATTTCGAAAAAAGGCGTGCCGTCCTTTTCGAGATAGACGTAATAAAGCTGGGCGCGGAAGTCGGGGCGGTCCTTGTAAACGAGCGTATTGTCGAGGTTGCAGCGGACGCGGCCGGTGGCGCCGAGGTCGATGCAGCGCGCGTCCCAGCGGCCCGACGCCTCGAACGCGACCAACTGGTTCTTCTGTTTGTCCTGGGCCGGAGCTTCCGACGGCAAGCCGGCCGCGCCGAGCGTCGCGGCGGCGACCGCAATCGAGATTCGGACGAGCGGTGCTAATCTCATGGCGGCGTTTCCTTTCGTCAACATTGACCCACCGCTAACACGCAGGTGCCGCGATGGCGCTTCACTTCTCCGTGGACGAGTTCGCGGCACGCCGCGCCCGCACGATCGCCGAGCTCGAACGCCGCGGCCTCGACGGATTGCTGATGTTCCGGCAGGAGAGCATGTTCTACCTGACCGGCTACGACAGCTTCGGGTACGTCTTCTTCCAATGCCTCTATCTCGGAGCCGACGGCCGCTTGATGCTGCTGACGCGCGCGCCCGACCGCCTGCAGGCCGAGCACACCTCGGTGATCGAGGACATTCGCATCTGGGTCGATGCGCCCGACGCCAATCCGGCGCTCGACCTCAAGGCGTTTCTTCGATCGGCGGGGAAAGCGGGGAAGCGTCTCGGGGTCGAGTACGACGCCTACGGCCTCACCGCCGCCAACGGCCGCAAACTTGACGCGGCGTTGGCCGGCTTCGCCGATCTCGTCGATGCATCCGACATCGTCACGCGGCTGCGCGCGGTCAAGAGCGCGGCCGAGCTCGCCTACGTGCGGCGTGCCGGCGCGCTCGCCGACGACGCGCTCGATGCGGCACTCGCGGTGATCGGGCCGGGCGCCTGGGAAGGCGACATCCTGGCGGCCATGCAAGGCGCGATCTTCAAGGGCGGCGGCGATTACCCGAGCAACGAGTTCATCATCGGTTCGGGGCGCGACGGCCTGTTGTGCCGCTTTTTCAGCGGCCGCCGCCATCTCGATCCAGTCGACCAGATCACGCTCGAATGGGCCGGGGTCTACCGCCACTACCACGCCGCGATGATGCGGACGATTCCGGTCGGTCGCGCCCATCCGCGGCACCGCGACCTGCACCAGGTTTGCGTCGAGGCGATGGCGGCGTGTCTCGCGGCGCTGAAGCCGGGCGAGCCGGTCGGCGCGGTGTTCGACGCCTACGCCGCGACCTGCGCGCGGCACGGGGTCGAGAAATACCGCCTCAACGCGACCGGCTACAGCCTCGGCACCACGTTCGCGCCGAACTGGATGGATTGGCCGATGTTCTACCGCGGCAACCCGGTGGCGGCCGAACCCGGCATGGTGTTCTTCCTCCACATGATCCTGATGGATGCCGACCGCGGCTTGGCGATGTGCCCGGGCTATACCGTCATCGTCGGCGCGCGCGAACACGAGCGCCTGTCGCGCCATCCGCTCGATCTGATCGTGACGTGAAAGGCGCGCCGCGCTAGCGCGCGGGCGGCGGCGTAGCGGCCGGCGCCGCCCGCGGTTTCAAGCCGCGCTCCGGCACGAACGAGTCGAAGGGGACGTTCAGGTGAATCTTGCCGAGGCCGATCTGCCAGCGCGCTTTGACCGGCTGGTAGTCGCCCGACAGACCGAGTTCGAGTTCGCCGCCCAGCCAATTGCGGGTCGAACGGAGCGAGAGGTTGAGGGGAGATGCACTCTCCAGCGCGTCGCTGCCGGCGGCGCCAAGCCCGGCGGCGTCTTCGATGTCACCGAAATCGGGCGTGAGTTTGAGCGACCCCAACCGCAGCGCCGGCGTCGGTGCCCTTACCGGGGCGGTCTCGGCGCCGTCATTCCAACCGTGCTGAAAAAGCGACTGAGCCTCCGCGCTGCCGATGCTTACCCCCAGTACCAGCGCGGCGATCGCGACCGACTTCCCCATTGACGCCATAGATCCCTCCTTCTTGGCGTTCGGGTGGCGGGCGAGTTGCGTACTCGCTCTCGAATGGTTAATCGGCGTTAAGCATAACCGATTGGCGCCGGCGAAACGACTAGGAGAATCGCTAGTATTGGGAACGGGTTAAGGGCGGGCGCGGCAACCCGCTAGGCGGGCGGCAGCTTGAAGAGCGCGCGGGCGTTGCCTTCGTAAAGCCGGGTGCGGTCGGCGACGGTCAACCCGAACGTCTCGATCGCGGCGATGGTTTCGCGAACGAACATCGCCCCGCCCCGGGGTCGAACGAGCAGTCGGTCGCGAATAGACAGCATTCGATGCCGAAGAAATCGAGGCCGCAGCAAATTGCTCCTTTGGCGCCGTTGACAGCGGTGTCGGCGTAGAACATGCGGAAATATTCGAGCGGGCGGCGCTCGAGCGCACACCGCAACGGGCCCAAGTCCTCGGCTGGGGTGCAAGTGCCGAGTTCGTCCATGCCCGGACCGACCAGGCCTTCGAAAAACGGCGTCATGCCGCCCATGTGGTGGGTGACGATCTTGATCGCCGGCCGCCGATCGAACAGGCCTGAAAGGACCAGCCGCGTCATCGCCGCGCTGGTCTCTCAAGGCCAGCCGCACGTGAACCAGATCTCGTACTTCGACCTCGCTTCGCTCGCGTAGTCGGCGTGGCTCGGCCCGCGCTCGGGGTAGATCAGGACCGGCAGGTCGAAGGCCACCATGCGTTCGAACAGCAGGAAATACTCGGGCCGGTCGAGCGGGCGGCTGGCGACGTTCGAGAATATCTGTACGCCGCGCGCGCCGAGTTCCGCCACCGCCCGATCGAGATCGATCCACGCCGCATCGGGGTTGTCGAGCGGCAGTACGGCGACGAAGGCCGTAAAGCGGTCGGGATGGCGGGCGCAAATGTCCGCCATGCCGTCATTGGCGATGCGCGCGAGTTAAGGCGTGCGGTCGGGGCCGGCGAGCGCTTCGAGCGGTGGGCCCGACATCGCCAACACCTGCCGGTAGCCTGGGAAGCGATCCATCAGCCGCAGCCGCGCCTCGACGTCGTGGAGGACGTTGAAGCTCATCATGCGCGCGACGACGCGGGGGTCGGGCAGGAGCTTTTCGAGTGCCGCGACGAAGGCGCGCGGGAAAATGTGATTGAAGGCGTCGATCGGCATGGCCGGACGACAGCTTAAGCGGCCGCGCCCGCGGCCACAATTCGAGCGCGTCGGCCCTTGTTAAAGCACGGCGTCCCCGGTCTCGCCGGTGCGGATGCGGAGCGCCTGCACGGCGTCGAGCACGAATACCTTGCCATCGCCGATCTTGCCGGTCGCGGCATGCTCGCGAATGGTCTCGACCACGCGCTCGGCCAAGTCGTCGGCCGCGGCGATCTCGAGCTTCACCTTGGGGACGAAGCTCACCTGGTACTCAGCGCCGCGGTAAATCTCGCTTTGCCCTTTCTGGCGGCCGAAGCCTTTGACCTCGGTGACGGTCATGCCCTGGACGCCGACTTTGGTGAGCGCCTCGCGCACCTCGTCGAGCTTGAACGGCTTGATCACGGCGATGATGTATTTCATGGCGCCCTCACAAGGTGTAGCTGCGTTCGCCGTGCTGGGTGAGATCGAGCCCCTCGGTCTCTTCTTCCGGCGCGACCCGCAAGCCGACCAGCGCGCGCGCCGCGACGACGATCGCAGCGGTGGCGATCGCCGACCACGCGACGACGATGAGTGCGCCCGCCGCCTGGATGCCGAGCTGCGCGCCGACCGACATCTTGAGCCCGAGTCCGCCGAGCGCGGCGTCGCCGAACGGTGCCGCCATGAGAATGCCGAGGATGCCGCCGACGCCGTGGACCGCGAACACGTCGAGCGAATCGTCGATCTTCAGCCGCGTCTTGATGATTCCGACAGCCACGTAGCAGACGCCGCCGCCGGCGAGCCCGATCGCGAGTCCGCCGATCGGACCGATGAAGCCCGAGGCCGGCGTCACCGTCGCCAGCCCGGCGACCATGCCGGTCACGATGCCGACCAGCGACGGCTTGCCGAATTTGAGCCACTCGATCGCGACCCACACCAGCGACGCCGTCGCCGCCGACAGGTGCGTCACCAGCATCGCCATGCCGGCGCTGCCGTTGGCGGCGAGCGCGCTGCCGGCATTGAAGCCGAACCAGCCGACCCACAGCATCGCCGCCCCCATCATGGTGAGGCTGGGATTGTGCGGCGGCGTCAACTCACGCGGAAAGCCGCGCCGCGGCCCGAGCATCGTCGCGAAAACCAGCGCCGAGGTGCCGGCGGTCGCGTGCACGACCAAGCCGCCGGCGAAGTCGAGCGCCCCCCATTGCTGAAGAAAACCGCCGCCCCACACCCAATGCGCGACCGGCGCGTAGACCACCAGCAACCAGAGCCCGCTGAACAGCAGGACGTGAGCGAAGCGAATTCGCTCGACATAGGCGCCGGCGATCAGCGCCGGCGTGATGATGGCGAACGTCATCTGGAACATGAAGTAGACCGACTCGGGGATATCGCCGGTCAAGTCGTCGACCCCGACGCCGAGCAGGAAGGCTTTGCCGAGTCCGCCGATCCAGTCGTGGGCGCTGCCGCCGTCGGCGAAGGCGAGGCTGTAGCCGGCGACCAGCCACAGCACCGAGGCGAGGCAGGCGATCGCAAAGCAATGCATCAGCACCGAGAGCACGTTCGCGGCGCGGACCAGCCCGCCGTAAAACAGTGCGAGCCCCGGCAGCGTCATGAGCAGGACGAGCGCGGTCGAGGTCAGGATCCACGCCGCATTGCCGGCCGAGAGTTTGGCGGCGACGTCGGCGCTTTGCGCGTACGCGACGTCGGGCAGCAAAGCGGCCGCGAAGAGGAGCGGCGCCGCCTGCAGGCGAAACAGGGAGAGCATCGTCGTGATTCCGTTAGCGGTTGACAGGGCGGCCGAGTACTCGACTCCCTATCGCATACGCCGTGCCGCCGGCGCTCCCCCCCTAACCCATTGAAAATAATAAAATAATGGAAGTCGACCGAAGCGACGCGGTGCGCAACTCCTAGGCACCTGCCCACGAACCGGGCACGCCGACCGGGCTGGATCGGCGTTGGACTCCGCCGGGCGCGGCAGTATAGTCCCGCGCCAAGAAGCGCTCCCCAACCCTGTTCCGGGCCGCGGTCCACTACGGCGTCATCGCCACCATCGTCGCTCAGGCGACGTCGCGGTAGCGCCCGCCTCTGTCGTCACGGCATCGGAGCGAGAAAAACGAGAGCGCGCCAACAAGGCTTGTTTTCGCGCCATGCGAACTGCGTCAGCCGCGCTTGCGATCGCGCTCCTTTGGCTCGCCCACGGATCGTTGGCGGCGCGCGCCGAGGTATCGAACTTGACCGGCATCGGCGCAATCTTGCCGGTGGTCGAGACCCTGAGCGAAGAAGCCGAGTATTGCGGCCTCAGCGTCAACGGGATCAACGGCACGATCGAAGGCGCGCTCGGCGCGAGCCGGCTGCGTATCGCCGACGCCGGGGTCTTCTTGTACGTGAACGTGCTCACCGCCTATACCGCGACCGTCGACTATTGCATTTCGTCGATCAACGTCGAGCTGGTAGTGCCGCAAACCGTGCGCCTCAACGCCACCCACCGCCGCGTCCTCGCCAACCTGACGCTCTGGGAGATCGGCGGCGTGTTCGGCTCGGCGCGCGAGCAGCACCGCGAACAGGTGCTCGGGATGGTCCAGAACTACGCGCGCCAATTCGTCGCGGCCTGGACCAAAGCGCAGAACGGGCGTTGATCGGGGTCACGCCCCACGAGCGAGGCTTCGTAACTTGGGCTCGTTTCGCGGAGGGAAGATGATTACGTTTGGTTCGAGAGCTAGCAGAGTTACAACGTTTGCTCTGGTATCCTCACTCACTTGCACCGCGATAGAAAAGCGTGTGGCGGGGGACGAACTACTTTATTCGATCGTCAACGGCAAGCCGCACGCCGCGATCCGCTACCGGTTCGAGGAGGTCGAACAAAAGCCCTTAGCCAAGGATGCGATCGCGCACACGTTGCGCGTACGCGCCGGCTATACCACCGGCGAGTTCCGGGGTTTCTAGTTCCTGCTCGAGGGCGAGTATCTGACCGACCTGTTCGCCGAGCGCTTCAACGACACCGTCAACGGCAAGACCGACCGCCGATCGTCGCCGATCCCGACGCGACCGAGATCAACCAGGCGGTGCTGCGCTACCGCGGCATCCCCAACACGCTCCTCGCGGTCGGTCGCGAGCGCATTGCGCTCGACAACGAGCGTTTCGTCGGCGCGGTTGGCTTTCGCCAGAACGAGCAGACCTTCGACGCTGCCACCATCGTCAACACCTCGATCACGGACTTGGAACTCCGCTACGATTACGTCGCGAGCGTCCAGCGTATCTTCGGCGAGGATAACCGGCAGGGCGATTGGAACACCGAAAGTCACTTCTTCCACGCGGCGCTCGCCCGCTATGCCTTTGCCAAAGCGGCGGGCTACGGCTACCTGCTCGACATCGACGACGACCGCACGCTTCACTCGCAGACCTACGGGCTGCGGCTCACGGGTGACCATCCCTATATGGGCGTCAAGTTCGGCTATGCCCTCGAGTACGCTCATCAAAGCGACTATGAGGGCAACCCACGCAATTTCAGCCTTGACTACTACCTGATCGAGCCGCGCGTCCAGGCGGGTTGGGCGACGGTGTGGCTGGGGTACGAGTCGCTCGAGGGCAACGGGGTGAGCGCATTCCAGACGCCCATGGCGACGCTCCATAAATTCAACGGTTTCGCCGACAAGTTTCTGACCACTCCGGCCAGCGGTCTGATCGACCGCTACGCCGGGATATCGTTCCGGTTGGGCGACGTGGTCGGCTTCAACGGTGTGACGCTCCAAGGCATCTACCACGACTACAATACCGCGCGCGGCGACGCCGATTTGGGTTCCGAGTTCAACGCAGAACTGTCAGGCTTGGTCTTCAAACGTTATCGGCTGACGCTCAAGTACGCGCACTACGTCGCCGACGGTTTCGCCACCGACACCAACAAGATGTGGATGTTAGTCGACGTTAATTTCTAAACCCTGTAGCAAGTGAGGTATTCCGGCAGGTGGCGCAAGCCGCGAAGATCGCGAGCGCGGCGCGCAAAAGATCGGCGAGGTGGTCGGCCTGATTCAAGATATCGCCGAGCAGACCAACCTGTTGGCGGCGGCACCGTAACCGAGATCAACCAGATCGCGACCACAGTCGCCTCGGCGGTCGAGGAGCAGAGCGCGGCGACGCAGGAGATTTGCCCGCGCGAAGCAGGGAGAGGAAGGGAGGGGGCCGGCCTGCGCCGGCCATCACGTGGGAAGACCGAACGCTCGTAGCAACGAGATCAGAACCACCGGAACTTCCTCAGCACCCAGACCTCGATCACGAGGAAGGCGAAGATCACGACGCACAAGATCCCGAATGCCCACGGATCGTCGGGGCCGGGGATGCCGCCGATGTTGGTGCCGAGCATGCCGGCGATCAACGAGGGCGGCAGCAGCACGGCGGCGAGCGCGGTCAGGCGGTTCGAGGTCTTGGCGATCTTCTCGGCGGTGATCGCCGCCATGTCCTCGTGCAGGATGGTGGTGCGATCGCGGATCATGTCGAGCGTCTCGACCAAGCGCTGCACGAGGTCGGCGACCTCGCGCAGATGCACGCGCTCGCGGTTGGTGAGCCAACTCACTTCCTCGTGCTGCAACCGGGCGAGCGCCTCGCGCTGCGGCGCGAGATAACGGCGGATGTGAATCGCGCGACGACGAATGGCGCTGACCTTCTCGCGCGCCGCTTCGCTCGAGGTCGCGACGGCGATCTGTTCGTCCAAGTCGTCGACCTCGTCGTCAATCTCGGCGAGGAGCGGGGGCACCGGCTTCACGATCTTGCGCAGGATCTTGACGAACAGCTTGCCCGACGTGGTCGGCCCCTTGCCGGCGGTGAGGTCCTCGCGGATGTCGCGGAGCGCCGACAAGAACGACGTGCGGTCGCGCAGCGTGACGATGCGATGCGCATCGACCCAGATGTGGATCGGCACTAGCTCTTCATGCTCGCTGACGTTGATGCCGCGCAAGACCACGAACAGCGCATCGCCGATGTCCTCGACCCGGGGCCGCGAGTCTTCGGCCAGCAAGGCATCGCAGTTGACGGCGTCGATGCCGCTTTCTTGGCGCAGCCAGCGCGCCGCTTCATCGTGATCGCGCTCGATGTGGACCCACAGGACGCCGTGCTCGGGCCGCCAGCTTCTGACGCTGGCCCAATCGACGTTGGCGGCGCCGCCCTTGCCATCGAGAACGCAGCCGAAGCGCAGGCCCGGCTCGTGGCCGTAGATCAAATCGCGCGCGACGTAGCGGCGAAGCTCGTTATCGGCCGATTCCTTCATCGGGCCACCCTCCCCCTGCCGATAGGGCCGGGCAATCGCCTGTGGCGACTCGAAGCGCCCCTCTCCCCGTGCTTGCAGGCTATCGTGTGCACACAAGTCGTACGTTGGAGTCGCGCTCCTTTGAGGGAGGAGCGATCGTACGCGAGCTTGGAGCAGAAAAGGGCACACCCCCGCCTACGCCTCCCCCGCGCCGCGGGGGAGGGAGCATTGAGAACTGCTCCGCTCTGCGAGGGGAGGGAGACCTCAAGCGACGAGATGTGTGCACACGATAGTTCAGGGCGTGCAAAACTCTAAAGCGGCGTCGAAATAAGGTTGGGGATCGCGAAGGTGTCGACCGTCACCACCATCTCCTTGAACTTGGGCTTGGCCGACTGAGCGCCGATCACGGTCGCGTCGTAGCGCCCGGTCGAGAACATCATCGATTCGCCCTCGAGATCGGTCTGGTAGACGACGTAGCTCGCGCGGAGCTTGCAGTTGCCGTTCTTGCCCGGCAGCACCCGCACGTTCGAGACGAGGTGACGGTCGTAGTGCAGGTTGTAGACGTTGGCCTTGCGCAAGCTGACGACGCGGTCGATCAGCATCCCCTTGTTGTCGCAGTAGACCAGCGAAATCGGCAGGTTGCGCTCGACGTTCTCGCGCGGAATGATCTTGTAGATACACTTATCGGTGAAGTATTCCGGCCATTCCTCGAGCCGATCGCTGTCGATCGCGTCGATGTAGTCGTAAAGGAACGCCTCGACCCGCTCGGCGAGGCCGCCGTTCGCGGCCCGCGCCGGTGCCGTCCGCTTCGACGCCCGTGCCGCCCGCCGCTTGGTCGTTTTCCGTCGTCCGACCTTCTTGGTCTTTTTCGTCGCTCTCGCCATTTCACCCTCTCTCGACTGACAGATTCTATTCGGCTGCCGACCGCATCGGCGTGTAGCCCATGAGTTCGGCGTAGTAGCGCCAGAAGCCGCGCACCGGAACCTCGGTGAGCGGCGTGTCCTGGTTTTCGATCGGGCCGGTTCCGCCCATTTCGAGGACCGAGTGGCGGTGCCGCTCGCCGCGGATGCCGAGCTGCACCAGGCGCCCGATCTCGCCATCCTCCATCGAGACGACGCCGGCCGGGCCGACCATGTTGATCTGGCGGAGGCGCATCTCACGGACCTTGGCCGAATCGTCCTTGAAGCCGAAGAACGTCCAGTACAGCTCGAACTCGCCGGGGCTGCGCGGCCGGACCTGGCGTGTCGCTAGGCTGTTCGAGAGCTGCTGGAACATCACGTTGGGGAACACCGACATCATGCAGATGGCGCGGTTGTCGCCGATCTCGTCCTCGTAGTCGAGCACGGACGTGTCCTGGAGCTTCAGCTCGGCGTTGAACGCGCTGACGCCGCCATAGCCCTCGGAGATGTCGTCGGGGTCGTCGCTATCGAGCGTCGAATAGTGGATCTCGTGGCGGCGTTTCTTGTCGAAGATCGAGGCGCCTTGCTGGGTGTTGCGGTAGAGCCCGAACGTGGTCTGGAACTGGTGCAGGAGCCCGGCATGGTTGGGGTCCTTGATGTTCTCGAGATAAAGCTTCCAGTTGCCGGGAATGCGCTGGCGCATATAGCCCAAAATCTCGATCGGCCGCGGGACCAGACGATCGATGTAGTCCCGCATCGGCTGATCGAGATAGTCCGCGAGCGGCTCGACGCCGCGGTGGAACGAGCAGAACAGGACGCCATTGTAGCCCTCGACCCGCAAGGTCTTGAGGCCGTGCGCGCGCAAGTCGAAATCGCGCGGCATGCCGCCCTTGCCCTTGAGCCCGCGCAGGAACGGGACGCCGATCAGGTTGCCCTCGAGGTCGTAGCACCAATGGTGATAAACGCAGGTGAAGTCCTTAGCGTTGCCGTGGAGGCTGCGTACGAGCTGGGTGCCGCGATGCGCGCAGCTATTGACGAAAGCGCTGATCTTGCCGTCGGCGCCGCGCACAGCGACCACTGACGTGTCGCCGATGAATGCGGTCTTGTAGTCGCCCGGGTTCGGGATCTCGGCTTCGAGCGCCAGGTAGCACCAGATCGGGCCGCGGAACACACGTTCCTGCTCCTGCTCGAACACGTCCCGGTCTTGGAACACGCCGAAGGGCACCCGGCTGAAGTCTTCGGCCGGCCATGTCAGATCGGTCCAGTTGCGCATTTGCCTCGGTCCCCAAGATTCCGTTCGCCGGGCCCTGACGCGGGCCGCGGAAGACGCCCATGTTAGCTAAGGTCGGGCGGCGGCAACAAGGGACGCTGGGTGTTGATATTCACTCGCATCGGCCGGCGGCGCTTGAAAAGGAGTAGCGGCGGTGGACCGGCGGCGCAAGTTTTGGGGTTGGGGCTACGAAGACCAGCGCCTGACGCCGGGCGAAGAGCGCATGATCCGGGCGATCGGCGCCTCGCAATTCAAGGTCGCCCAGTTCGAGGAAACGCCCGTTCCCACGGTCGGCGAGATTGCACTCCGCCGCCCGCGACTTTCGATTCCGCGAGCGCTGGCCGGGATTCTCACGACCGATCCCCACGAGCGGCTCCTCCACACCTATGGGCGCTCGCTCAAGGACTATATTCGGGTGTTCGCGCGCGACTTCCGGCCGGCGCCGGACCTGGTGGCCTATCCGCAGTCGGCTGGGGATGTCGCGGCGGTCCTGGCGTGGGCGGCCGACGAAAACGCGGCGATCATTCCGTTCGGCGGCGGCACCAGCGTCGTCGGCGGCATCGAGGCCGATATCGGGGACGGCTTTTCCGGAGCCGTCAGCTTGGATCTCGGCAAGCTCGCGCGCGTGGTCGAGATCGACGATGTCAGCCGCGCCGCCCGGATCGAAGCCGGGATCCTGGGGCCGGCGCTGGAACCGCGCTCAAACCGGCCGGCTTAAGCCTCCGCCACTTCCCGCAAAGCTTCGAGTTCTCGACATTGGGCGGTTGGATCGCGACCCGCTCGGGCGGCCATTACGCGACGCTCTATACCCGGATTGACGACTTCGTCGAATCGCTCCGTGTCGTGACACCGCGCGGCGTCGTCGAAAAGCGCCGGCTGCCGGCGTTTCGCGCCGCCGCGTCGGTGCACTTCCCGACCTTCCTGGCCGGCGCCGAGGCGGTCCGCGTCATCGCCCAGGCCGGCCTGTTCCCGGCCAACCTCCGTTTGCTCGAGCCGCTCGAAGGT